>JABSPP010000081.1 GCA_013214275.1 Flavobacteriaceae bacterium | reverse complement strand
CCTTGATGGAAACTCAATAATTGATCTGATTTGGAATTTAGGATCGTTCTCCCATTTGAATCTTGAAGCAATGCATAATTATCTTTACCTACACTGTCTATATGAGCAATTCCTGCCCAGTTTGGCTGACCCAGATCTCCAATTTTTAAAGTCTGGCCAATTGTTCCAATTTTTGCATTCCCATTCACCGTCAATTTCTCATTCTCACTTGGACTTGTTGTCCCAATACCGACGTTGCCATTGGCATCAATACTAAGGTCGTCCACTTTATTTACGGAAGAATCGATAAGATTTTCTAATTTTGCTTGAGTAATTTTACTTCCTGACAGAAATTCTTGCTTTAATTGTTGTTTGCTTTTTGCGCTCATCAATTTTTGATTTAAAAAAGTTATTTATTGAATGAATGTTATTGCAATCGTTAATCGTTTAAATAATGTTCTGTACGGTAGAATGATTTTTAGAGTTCAATCGTGATGTTGGACGATTGTACTTCTTCTCCCGATGAACTGATCGCTTTTAAGTAAAAATCAGTAGTAGCACTAATGGTGGGAGTTAAAAAATACTGATTCGTATGCTCAGCCTCCCAATGAACAAAGCTGCTACCTATCGTATTGTCATCGCCTATAACCAATTCCTTACCAGTAATTTTATTTTGGTACTCTGTCGTATGGTGTGCATCTTCTATAAGCTGATTGGATGCGTCATACAAATTGTAGGTCATCCCCTCTTGAGGATTTTCTAGGACAATCAATGTCTTTTCTCCTTGATCTACCTTGGCATCTAACGGATATATTGTTAAGTCATCATTTAGCTTTGAATGTATCTGTACTGTTTTTAAAAGTTGTGCGAATGCACCTATCCTTGGGTCAATAGCCAATATATCACACAAATGATCCTTTATAATGGGGTTCGTTGTAAACACAAGATCATTGCTATTGCCTACCAGTGGAGAGGCTATGGATAGTTTTGTTTGTCGATCTCTTAAACAATAAAGAATGTGTTCTTGACTGTTTCTAAGTACAATGCTAGCACTTGTATTGTAATGTGTTGGCTGGTTTGCGACCTCTACTGCTAAATTAATTTTTGGAAGGGGGTCTTTTTTGACAAAGTCATTGATGGGTGTTTCTTTGGGCGATATATATACAGGAACTCTAGAGGGACCTTGTGGCTTTTGATACAATCGATCTGCCAGAGATTGATATATCCCAGGAGCGCTTGTACTTGAATCTGGTAAAGCTTGTATCGAAGGTTCTCGAGAGGGTGGAGCTGTCTGATATCCCTGAAAATTACCTGATCTAGGATCAATATTATTTCCTAGATTTTGTAGGGCTTGTTCTGTTCTTCGCTGCCATTCTTCTTCAGATTGATAGGATTGCCTTTTTCCAAATGTTTGTCCATCACCTCTTACAGGTCCTTGGAACCTCTTTTGGGGCATCATATCTTCTTCACGAGAAAAAGTATCATAAGGATGTACTGATCGTGAATCTCTCTTTAACCGTTGAAAGGGCTCTTGATAACGGTCTTTCTGAAAAGGAAGTTCTCTCCCTCTTTGCTGCGTTCTATGCTCAAAAGAGCCTGTAGAACTATGTTGTTTGGCGTGGTTCCACTGTTTTTGTAACTCAGCATCCATTGCTGTAAATCCTCGCCTGCTACTTCTTAAGGGTCTTTGGTTTTCCCTCTTAGATATCATATTTTCTTTATCAGGAAAAGCATCATAGGGTTTTGTTTGCCGTAAACCCCTTCTTGACTGTTGAAAAGGTTCTTGATATCGATCCTTTTCAAAAGAACGCTCTTCTTCTCTAACAGGATTTCCACGCTCAAAAGAACTTGTGGGACTATTTTGTTTGACATAGTTCCATTCTTTCCGCAACTCGGCATCCATTTCCCACAACCGCCTTCTTTTCACTGACTGCATCATATGACTACTTACTTTCTTTATTGATAAGTGAACTTGTTTATGTATTCATAAAAAGCATCACAGAAGATGTGATCAACGGTTCTTTGTAACATCTTTTTTTAGAGGGATATTCCCTTTTTTACTTAGTTCATAGGCTAATGCTACATCCAATGCATCCATGTTCTTTTGAACTTCTATGGTTCCTAAACTAAAAGTGTTGGTATATCGCTGCGATGCTGCCATTTGGTCAAAGGCTTTGTAAGGCGAATTTGAATTGGATTTCTCTTCAGCAGGCTTTGGCTTTTTCTGAGCATCGGGTGTATATTGTTTTTGCCCTGATAATATCGCATTAAGATCTTTTGTAAAATCATCTTTCTCTTCAACAGGAGAAGTTTGAGATTCTAGGTCTTCCCAGGCAAAAGCCTCACTAGTGGATGTCTGACTATCGTCCTCTACATTAGCAGTATTCTCTGTCAGCGACATCCCTATACTTGTGTGATCAATCACATCTTCTTTTTGAGTAGGAACTTCTTCTATAGAAAAATTTAAAGATTCTCCATTATCTGGGTGACTGGTAGATGAAAAAGAGTTACTAACATCGTTAGAAGATTGTTTTTCTGGAACCATATGAGCTTCTTCAATCTCATAGGCTTTCCCGTAAGATGAGGCTTTTACATCTTTATCGCTTTCAATCGTTTCAGCATCCCAACCAAAGGCTTCACTAACTTCAGCTTTCTCAACATTCTCCTGCGAGAGCACCTCCGGAGCTGTGGAATGAGATTCGCTTGGTTCTTCGGACGTTGTCGAGGAACCTGTAGTTTCCTCTTCGCCAATTTCATAAGCGAATGGTGCTGCATACCCTCCTTCCTGTGAGGAAGTATCCTCATCGTCCCAAGCAAAAGCATCACTTATTTCAGTTTCTTGAGAATTCCCGTCTGGTAAAGCCTTATAAGATTTTGAACGAGCCTCTATGGATGGATTTTCGGTATATGATTCTGCATAGACTTCCTGTTTGTAAACTTCTGTAAGCGTACTATCTGAATAAGGTACATGATTTGAAATCTCTCGATGACCAAGTTCTTGAATAGGTTCTGCTTTTTGAGGAATCTCAGAGGTTTTTGCAGGTGCTAAATAATTTGTAGTGGAATGTGTCTGCTTGGGCATCTTCTTCCGAGAGTGCATGCCAGCATCTTTTTTAAATTGATACAATTCTTGTTCAATTTCAAATATTTTTCCAATCATAATTTAAAGAGTTGTTAATGCCTTCTCGAGATATTCACATTAAAAAAAGAGAAGACATATTTTCGGAAAAGTGATATTTTTATACTACTGTTCATTTTTAGAAGTGTTATTCTTGTTCCAAACAGGCTTTGAGAGAAGAGCAGGTGCTACCTTGGCTTGTAAGGTGTTTTGAAACTGATCATCCAGTCTTTTTGCTTCATCTTGATCAGTAACCCCCAAGATATTTGAGAAATACTGTATGATCATCTCCCCAGAACCCTCATAACTTGGTAATCCCTCCAATTCGGAGTTGAATAGATCACCCGAAATCCATACCTGCTCTAGATGTTTAAGGTCGTATTCTGCATAATATGTAAAGTGTGGAATCCAAGATCTATCAGGCGCTTCCCCGTCGATACAGATAAGACCAGAGACATATCCTTGATGCCCTAATTTTTCCCAACGTTGATCGTCGTTGCCTAACTCATTTTTAGCTATATGATCAACTTCCAAGAGTACAGGGGATTGTAAAATGTCACTTTGTGTATTAACGTAGTAGCGAAAGGTCCATGTTTTTTTGGTATTTGCTTTACTAAAAATGGAAAGTGTTGTAAGTTCGGGGTACTTTTTTATATCTGTTATAGGGAGACGGTCTCCGTCACTTTTAGAGCTTACAAATTTAAGTAGTGCTTTGGGAAAGTGTTTGTGATGAAGTACTCCTCCTTCTAATTTCCTAAGACCTAGCAGGATTTGTTCTTTATTCAGTGAGCCCTCCTGCATCTTTTCATTCATTTGAGCGAGAATATCGGATACCGTATAATGTTTAGTATCGGTATCATGGGCATTCCCAGTAGAAGACTGAGCAACTAATTGTTGCAATACTATCTGCATGTTACTCAATTGATCTTCCAAGCGGTTCAATGTACTGCGCAGATGCGCTACCTCACTATCATCTTTTGAGTGTAACTCCGTTAGGGCTTTCTCAGTAACTAGAGATTGTTCTTTGGATACACTATTATTGTTTCCCTTGACGTTTTCAGTTGCTGAGGAGGTCGTTTCTTCTGGAACTGATTCCAAACTTTTTGAAAGTGTGGTAGGTGTTGATTTTTCTTGTGCATCTTCTAGTGCATCAAATAGCGCACTATTTGCAGAAGAGATTTCTTGGTCATCTTTAGCTGGTGGAGCTTCCCATGAAAACGATGCTGTCAAGTTTTCTGAAATGGTTTCGTCTTTGTCTGAGTCTGAAGATACAGATAAGGAAGAAGCGACTTCATCTAACTGCTCATCTGCTTTTTCTTCTTTGAATTTCTTTGTATCCAAAGACGAAGCCAAGACTTCTGATGGCAGTGAGAGTTGTAAAGACTCTCCATGGTCAGGGTGCGATACAAGCGCATTGCTTTCAAGAACGTCATTTCCTGAAGAATCAAATATACTACTGTTTGACATACTTTTACTTTTTTAAATTACTTATGTGAAACCTCTACAGAATTAACTTCGCAAAGGTCTCTGTGTTTTAATGTATTGATAAATAACGAGGATAGTGTTTTAAAATAGGTACCCGTTTTTAGATTTTCTAAGGCTTTGAATTTTGTGAGGCTACGTACATTAGAAATTTTTGTAATTAGTAATCTTATGAGCTTCTAATACAGTTTCGACAGCATCGTCAAGCTGGTGAAAAAAATCAATTTTTGTAAGATCTTCGATAGCATCGACTGAAACAATAACATTTTGTTAACTCAATGTTGTTGCTTGATTTGGAAGAGCAAAGTCAATCAGTTTTCTGACCACTTTAATGTAAATTTTAAGATTGCATATGGGTCTAACCAAATTTCTAGCCAAGCTCCTTCTGAACCTATGTGTTTTGCAAGGCACTTAAACTGAAAAAAATTGGCAGATGCTTTTAAAACTTCTGCCGGATGACCGTCAAGACTCACCGTAGGAATATGATCCTGTCGTATTGCTAACTGTTCTCCTTGCAAAGTAACAATCGCATGCAATCCCTCACGATGAACTTCCAATTTTTTAACAACAGGTGGCTGGTTCTTCCGTTCCTGCATTTTAGCAATCTGAGATTGTTGTTGAACGTAGGCACCGCGAAGTCCTTTTAAACGATCTGCGAGGTTTGAATAAGAATTCGGATTTGCTTGTGGCTGTACTCGCTCCACCATTTTACCAACATTCAAATTCTGTCTTTCTAGCAGTTCAATATCTTCTACCGAACGAACTCCAACCTTCTCTAGGGATTCCTTAATTTCTGGTTCAATATCATCGATTTCCTCTAACGGAATTTCATCTTTAGTCACAGGAGCTCTTGTAGTTTCGCGTATCTGACGGTCTGAAATAGAACCCAATTCTAGAGAAATACGCGAGGCACCTGTCTCTCCAGTCTTCGCATTTTTAAAACGCACTTCGCGCCCATCAAACTCAGGAAAAAGTTGTAGCTCTAAAGAAAGATTTTTAACGTCATAACTCAACGGTTGATGTAAACTTTTATAGGCTAACGTATCCCTTGCCTTATCCAATTCTCCTACTAGTGAATTGATAAACGACTGCAATTTCCAATTTTTATTTGGAGTTCTAGACATAGATAATAAAGCTTTTAGATTTTAGACCATTAAAAAAGTAAACTTATAGATTGAGCGAACCATCACTTTCTATCTATAAACATTCATCTACCCTTTGTTCGAGAGGAATTTTTCGGAGTAATCTGCATTTTTAATTGATGAAAAATAGGCTTATACGAAGTAGCGTAATGACTTGTTGGTGGTGCAGAGCCCAGTACCACATTTCCATCGTCTTGTACAATAATATCAAACTCTACGGGGGTAGAAATTTTTATCTTGTGTGCATAAAACGGGTTTTCTCCTTGGTTTAATTCTGACAAGGGCACCACACACTTTTCAATAATTTGATGCATAGGAAGCAATGCGGGATCTGTGGAGGTATTCGTTTTTTCATCATTGAACTCTTCTTCCATGTTGGTTGTTTTGAATTTTTATCAATTGGATATTTATTAACTAAAACTCTCAAAAAGAAAGATATGCCTGTTTTACTACTACATTTTTTTGCAGATAGCATGTCTATTGCTCATCCATTTTTTGAAATCTTTGCTTTTTTAATGGGGTGGGGATCAATTCCACTCGGTCGTGTTCTTGGATAGTAATTCCATTAATTACAGACCCTTTTAAAGTTACTGTAATGGCTTCGTTTTTTTGATCATTCATAATTTTGTTCGTATTGATTGGTTTGTAGTTAAATATTGTTTTATGCTATTGACTGGTCAATGGTTCCTTTATTTACCTCCCATGAAATGAACGCACTCAGGAATGGGGAATTGTACGATATAATCGCGTACAGCAGTCACCATACCATGGTCGTTGATATGCTCGGGAGATTTTAACACTACAGGAGAAATAATCAATTCTGGAAATGCCCATATGGTTAGGGTATCTCCCTTGCTGCCATACAGTTGCATGGTTTCAGTAGCTTTGTATTGCAGGGCTTCTAATGCCTCATCGGTAGTAAGCGCGGCAAGTTCCTCTTCATCTAACGGATCATAATCTCCCATTTTATCAAGTAAGTGATTGAGTACATAAGGACTTATAATCATTCCCGATTCTACGGTTGCCTTTTCAGGCTCTCCGTGGAAATTATTTTTCACATCCGATTTTGTAGGCATTTGTGCATTTTTGTCTCGCTCCTTTTCTACAGCAACGTAGTAGGTATAGTCAATATCCAGTCCGTCAGTATTATCGGGAAGTTTATATTCCCATACTTTATGCCACAGACTTCTAACGCTTTTTGTAAGATCAAAAGGAATGAGTTCTCCACCTTCTTTGATGCTGTCAAACAAGAAGGTTTTCATCAGAGATATAGGCACCACAAGAGCCGTACCATACATCTCGCCACGGCGATTCTTCCAGAGTAAACGAACGGAGAGCATATAATCTTGGTCGGGTTCTACGTCACGGAGTTCTTCCTTCGTGAACTTAGGAATGGTGGGCAATATTCCATTTTTAATATTTTTAAGACGATAACTTTTTTGTAACACGACTCTTTCTGAAATAGCACTTTTTATTTGAAGTCGTAAAAATGCACTGCCTAT
>JABSPP010000080.1 GCA_013214275.1 Flavobacteriaceae bacterium | reverse complement strand
CACCAAATTTAACAGTCAATTTATCAGGGGTTTATAGCTTAAGCATTACTTCAATTCATACAGATTGTACCATTTCAGATGAAGTGATTATCTCAGAGCTATCAGTATCTAACCCCAATGACTTATTTGAATGCGAATCAGGAGATATTACAAATTTTGACCTCACGTTAAATGACCATGAAGCTTTGGGGTTAAATCCAGATGAGTACGATCTTTTCTATTACAATTCCATAGATAATGCCAACAATAATATCCCAATTCCCTCAGACCAGCTAGCATCGTATTCGGGAAATGATGGAGATTTGATCTACATCAGAATACAAAATAAAAGCAGTGGAAGTCTCTGCGATTCGATCCTCTTTTTTTCCTTTATTGTAGCTCAAATTGAAGCTAATACTCCCGAAGACTTTAACATCTGCCTAGGAGATGCTCAGGTTGACCTTCCTTTTCAAGTTGAAAACCAAATTTTAAATGGACTAGATCCAACCGAGTATTCAGTGAACTATTATACTACAGAATCAGATGCGATCAACCAAACCAATGCTATCGACCAACCAAACGCATTTCCCATACCTGCCGATGCTACTTTGATCACCATATGGGCAAGGTTAGTAGAAAATAACAATCAGGAATGTTTTGATATCACAAATTTCAATATCATTATAGATCCCGTACCACCAGTTGATGATCTTCCTGATATTTTTGAGTGCGAAGAGTACACTCTTCCCAACCTTAGCAACGGAAGTTATTTTACAGAGCCTAACGGCATGGGAACACAATTATTTCCTGGCGATATTGTGACAGTTGGAATGACCATATATATTTACAATGAAAATACCGAAGGGTGCTCAAATCAGACAAGCTTTACAATTAACCTTGCAATCGAATTTTTTATTCCTGCAGCCCATTGTGGAGAATTTGTAATTCCATCATATCCAAATGCTGAATTTTACACCGCACCTGATGGTCCCGACGGCACCGGAACCGTCATACCTGCTGATACTGTTCTAACCAATAATACGACCATTTATTTTTATGCTATAAACCCCACAGACAACTCATTTTGTACCGAACGTCAATTCGATATCCAAATTATACCAATTCCAACAGTCGAACAAAGAGAAGACGTTGTTACTTGCGATTCGTATATCCTGCCTGTAACAGTAAATGGCGAGCAGTATTTTACCTCAACAGGCGCTGGTGGAACAGAATTGCTACCAGGAGATGTGATTACAACATCACAAGACCTCTTTCTGTTTAGCACCACTGACAGTCCGACCTCTTGTACAAATGAAACAAGTTTTCGAGTAAACATCATTGATACAAATTCTATCATATTTCAAGATTCAGAAAATTGCGGTGAGTATGAGATTCCAAGTGTTGACTTCGGAGGGTTTTATACACAAGCTATGGGAGCAGGAGACCCTCTACCAGAAGGAACGATCATTACAAACTCCCAAACTATTTTTTACTATGCAACCGAGTTAACAACAACGCCTAACTGTACCGATAATCTTCCCATTAACATCACAATTCTTCCACTACCTCCTGTAGATTCATTCGATGATATTTTGAGATGTTTAGACGATTTACCTGAGCTACAACCACTAGTCAACGGACGGTATTTTACAGAATCTGGCGGAATGGGAACTGAGCTATTTGCTGGAGAAATTTTAAATACCTCACAAACCATTTTTATTTATAATACCAATGGTTCATGTGATGCTGAGTCTAGTTTTGAAGTTACCATAAGACCTTTTCCACAAGTAGATAATTTTACAGATATTTTTTCATGTGATGACTATGTTTTACCTAGCCTGACTAATGGGAACTATTTTACTGACTCAGGCGGTCCCAATGGATCAGGAATTCAGTTAAGCGCAGGAGATGTCATTAGTGAAACACAAATCGTCTATATCTACAATGAGTACAGTGACTTGGCAGGTTGTATTAGTGAAAATGTATTTACCATCCAAATTTTAGGAATTGATGTAGATGAACCTAGTAATGTGATGACCTGCGATCCTTATGAACTACCTCCATTAAACGTAGGCAATTATTTTACTGAATCTGGTGGAGAGGGAGATCAGTTATATGCGGGTGATGTGATTTCAACAACCCAAACACTATATGTGTATGCAGAAAATGGTAATCGATATGTGTGTAGTGACGAACATGAATTTACCATTACAATAACTCCAGAACCTACACAATTAACTTTACCTAATATAGAGGGCTGTACTAGTGTTGAGCTGCCAATATTAAACATTCCAGATGTAACAGTAGAATATCATTGGAGACCAAATCGTGGTGAACTTATTGATCCTGCAGATTATACGATTAACGACTTGGGTTCAAATATTATTTACGTTTATGCATTTCCTACTATAAATCCAGCTTGTGCCTATGAAACCTCATTTCAAGTCACAGTATATCCACTTCTAGATTTAGAAATAGAGGGAGGAACTATATGTATAGACAGTAACACTGGAGATGTTATTTCTCCTGTATCATTAGAATCAGGATTAGATTCCAATGAATTTGAGGTGAATTGGTATTTGAATGGAACACTAGTAGGGACGGGTGCTAATTATGAAGCTTCAGAAGCCGGAACTTACAGGGTAGAAACAACCAAGCTGACAGTTGATGTTGGGGATGACTGTAATTACAACCCAACTGAGGTTACTGTCGAAAGCTCTAGCCCGAGATTTGAGTTAAATTTTTTAACTGGAGTTTTTGCAGACCAATCAACAGTAGAAATTACAACCCTAGAAGCTGGCTTGGGTTCTTATGAGTTTTCATTAGATGGAGGGACCTTTCAAGAATTGAATCGATTTTACAATATTCCCCCTGGTATTCATACCATTTTGGTCAAAGACATATCTGGGTTATGTGGAAACTTTGCCTTTGAATTTACACTTCTTGATTATCCTAAGTTTTTTACTCCTAATGGCGATGGTGTTAACGATACATGGAATATAACTGATCTAAAAGATGATACTAGTGCCATTATAAGAATATTTAACAGATTCGGAAAGCTTGTTTCAGAAATTAAACCCAGTGAACAGGGGTGGAATGGATACAATAATGGAGGTAAAGTAGTACCATCATCAGATTATTGGTTTGAAGTAGTGTTAACTTACAACGGAATACCTAGTAAATTTGTAGGCCATTTTGCACTGTTAAGATGATAATTACTTCTTCTTTTTAAAATAAGAACTATTTTTGTGACCACAATTTGAGATTATGGGTTTATTGAAGCGGTTTGGATATTATCTTATAGGCTTATCGCTAGGCAGTGTTCTTGTTTTATTCATATGGAAGAGTAAAAATGTTGCTTTTCCCTATGGTCCAGATGCGCGTACATTAAGCTCAATTAGAAAGAAGCAACTAATCTACGCAGAAGATGTAAAGGGCATGATGTCAAAAATACAAATAGATACATCAGCAATACAAAAATTACTCACCCAAGGTGATGTTGATTTTGGAAAAAGTAAGCCTCGCTTAACACCTTGTGCAGAATATCTTATCTCCGGCATCCACGCCAAAAAGACAATCAATATGTACGTTAAACGATGTGATTCTACAGCCCTTATAGAACGTATGTGGTTGGAGGATTAAGCATTCAAGTCACCAGAAAAAACCTAATATCAAAAAATAGATCCCTAGTGGATACTTTAAACTAGATCGATTTACTTCTCCGAACCTTTTCTTTTCCAGTAGTACTCTTTGATGTTGTCAACATTCTTAATTGATTTTTCTATCCACTCCTGGTACAAACTCATCATTTCTTCATCTGATAGTTTCCAGTCTAACTTAGAGTTTCTAAGCCGAGTTGTCACACTTTCCAAAATAATGGCAGCTGCTACTGAGATATTTAAACTCTCAGTAAAACCTACCATCGGAATTTTTAAAAATCCATCGGCATATTCCATTACGCTGTCTGAGACTCCTTTCTTTTCTGCTCCAAAAACAAAGGCCGATTTTTTAGTAAAATCAAAATCATGTAAGGAACATGAATTATGATGATTTGGGGTGGTAGCAATAATTTGGTAACGATCTTTTCTCAGTCTTTGAAAACATGATACTGTATTATTCGCATTTGTATTGTACCGATGAAAAGTTAGCCATTTTTGAGCTCCTCTAGCCACATGTCTAGATACCTTACTGGCATATGTGTTCTCAATCACATGTAGATCCTGAATGCCAAAAATATCACAGCTACGAACGACAGCACTTGTATTGTGCTGCTGATAAATATTTTCTAAAACGATTGTAAAATGCCTTGTCCGTTGTCTCAATACAGATAAAAAAAGCGCTTTTCTATTCTCTGTTATAAATTCTTCCAGATAGTTTAATAAACTGTAGCCCATGATCTTGTATCATTTCTAATGTTAAAAACTTAATTACAATGAGTTTTAACATTAGAAATAGTATTAGGCAAACATACTAAAATTTCTTACTTTAGATTGGTGACTATGAGAACATAGAAGGCAATCATATCAAAACCTCTCAGTTCTAGTCACCATTCGTCAACCCATTAAAAATCAAATGAATGCAGAAAATGATCATTCTTACAGGAGCTGGAATGAGTGCCGAAAGCGGGATCAAAACTTTTAGAGATGATGGTGGTCTTTGGGAAGGTTATGATATTGTTGAGGTAGCTACAAATCAAGGTTTTCGTGATAATCCTGAATTGGTTCTTACATTTTACAACGAACGCAGAAGAGCATTAAAAGAAGTTGAACCCAATCAGGGACATATAAATCTTAAAACACTAGAGCAGTATTTTGAGGTTCACATTATCACGCAAAATGTAGATGACTTACATGAGAGAGCTGGTAGTTCTCGTGTGCTACACTTACATGGCGAGCTTCGTAAAGTGAGAAGCATTCTAGATCCAAATTTGGTATATCCATGGGATGGTGATCTGGTTCTTGGAGATACCTGTGAGCAAGGATCACAATTACGACCACATATTGTTTGGTTTGGTGAGGCTGTCCCTATGATTGATAAAGCTGCCAGATTAGTAGAAAAAGCAGATATCTTGGTTATTATTGGCACTTCAATGCAGGTATATCCTGCTGCTGGGCTAATTGGTTACACAAAACCTCAAACACCAATTTATTTCATCGATCCAAAGCCTAATTTCAACCCAGATTACCATGAAAATCCGACTACCATTATTGAAGACACAGCGGTTGGAGGTACAGAAAAGTTACTTAAGATGTTAGTCGATTAAAGTATTCAAAAAGTTCCCCTTTGGATACCTGACCTCCTTTTTCAATCAAATCAAATATTTCTGAGTGACGTTCATTGGAATAGGTCTTAGAACCTTTGAAAAATTCAATGGTATGATCTTTAGGATTTTTTAAAAGCCATTCATAGCCTTTTTGCGTTAACAAGTCAATATCTTTCTTGACTTGAATGACAATACGTGAGATCTGCTCTTTTTCAGTTTTAAAAAGATTGACAACATTTGAAGAAAAATGATCTAGATAGGTCACTTTATTAAGAACATCTTCCCAGACAAGATCACTGAACAAATTCATCTTCTCTTCAGCGAGGCGAGGCTGCATTTCTTTGATTGCTTTCCATGTATCAACATCTATTTTCTGAGTAGCTAAAAACTGAGCAAACTCGAAGGAAAGTGGCTCAAATTGTTCTTTAGTAAGTTGTCTGTATTTCATTGCTAAAAAAATGTCCCACCCAATTGGTGGGACACATATCATTATTTATTCCAAGCTTTGAATATCCATGTTTAGAAACCATTTAGAAGATATATCGCACACCAAACTGAGCTTGCCATCTGGATAATAAATCTGTATTTACACTAAAAGTATCTGTTAGGTTTGGGTTAAAGGTATAGGTAGGCACCAAGGTCTCAGGATCAACACTAACACCAATAGGCTGGAAGTTTCTTGGTTGTTGAACTAATCCCCAATCCGAGCTGATTAAGTTTCCTACATTTAGAATATCCAAACTTAACTGTAGGATATTATCACCTGTGATGTTAATATCTTGTAAAATCCTAACATCCCAACGTCCTCTCCATGGGGCTAGAGCTCCATAACGTTCTACATATTGTCCCCTTCTTCCGTTTAGATAATCGTCTTGCTCGATGTAATCATTAAAAGCTTCTGCTTGGTCTGGACTTGAGAATTGCATCTGCCCAATTTCTGATAATGTTGGAACATATAAAAGATCGTTTAGGTTAGATCCGTCACCATTAATATCACCACCATACGTGTAGTTAAATCTCCCTCCTCTTGCATATTCGAAAAATGTAGTGAACGTAGTGGGTGCTTTTTCACCAAAGATTTTAAATTCCTTTGAGGCCAAACCTATAATTCTGTGAGTATCTCCGTATCTAGAGTAGGACAAAACATCTCTGTTGGCATTTCCAACTACAGGATTAAACACAAAAGCATCACCAGTAATTTCCGCCTCTATGGAATTTACATCTTTAGAATTTAGATAACTGTAAGCGATATTAGCGAACCATCCGTTTTCGAAAGATTTTTCAATTTTAGTCGTAATGTTAATGGTTCTGCCCTTGTCAGAATTCGTAAACACATAGGCATTGTTTATAATGTCATCTTCTAGATAGTACTCTCTGTTATCCACACCTGCGAGATTTCCTGTAGGTTCTGTGAGACCCCAGTTCTGTACATGGGCACCGTTAATGTCTTTAGTATAAGCAATATCTGAAGACCATACGTAGCCAGATTCAAATTTATAATCAACTCCAATATTGGTTCTCCATACTTGTGGAAATTTAAAATCGGGGTCTACCATTTGCAAAAAGAACACATTGGGGTTTGCAATTTGATTGCCTATCCAAACAAAAGGCAATCTACCTGTAAAAACACCTGTTCCTCCTCTGATTTGATAGGTTTTATCACCTCTCACATCCCAATTAAATCCTACTCTTGGTGAAACTAGCCAATCACTCGTAGGCATATCTCTAGTATCTAAAAATACTGTTTCCTCGGTGTTCGGGTTCACGTAAGGAATATCAAAAGCAGTACAACATGAAACGTCGATCATTTCTTGGGCTTTTTGTGAAGAGTCAAAATACAGTGGTTTATCGAAGCGAATACCATATGTTAATTTGAAATTATCGTTAATTTCCCATTCATCCTGAATGTAGTCAGCCATTTGACCCACGTTTGTTTCAGCTAGAGCAAATCCACCAAGATTTCCCTGTCCGTTAGATAACAGGTAACTATCCAGCCGCTTAATTTTTTTCAGACAAAAGTATAATTTTTTTAAATTAGCGATGTGGATTTGAGATCTAA
>JABSPP010000008.1:11351-22849 GCA_013214275.1 Flavobacteriaceae bacterium | reverse complement strand
CACTACTTTTGTAGCTTTTTTCTATGATGAGTGGAATTAGAGGTTATAAAGAGCTGTTAATTTGGGTGGAGCAGCAACTTGGTAAAACGGTAAAATATAACAGTCTAATGGTATTTTGTCGTAATCAATTTGGCACTAAGATAAAAGTAGCACGTAAGTCTCACATTAAAAAAGATGATAAGGCTGTTGAGGCTTTTAAAAAAACTTTGGTCATCTCTGTAAAACAGCCATAGAGAGCAAACAAGATAATTTTGAATCGGTTAATCTCTATTTTCAAGACGAGAGTAGATTTGGTATGTTTACCAAAAATGGACGTGCCTTAACTGTAAAAGGTGTAAAGCCTATATGTCCTTTTCAACAAGTCTTTAAATCCACTTACTTATTTGGAGCATTTTCACCAATTACGGGAGATAAATTTTTAGTAGAGTACCCAAATTGTAATGCCGATGTTTTTGAACTCTTTTTAATAGAATTAGCTAAAGAAAAACCTGAAGAACTTAAAGTATTAATCGTTGATAATGCTCCCTTTCATAAAGCAAAAAAAATTAAAATCCCAGAAAATATTATACTCATATTTCAACCTCCTTATGCACCAGAGGTAAATCCTGCTGAGCAAATCTGGGCCTGGTTTAAAAGAGACTTTACTAATAAAGTTTTTCAATCAATACCTCAAATTGTAGATTTTATAGAAGATAAAGCTAAACAACTATCTTCTCAAATGGTTAAGTCAATTACAAGGCAACAATATATTTTTTCTAATTATTGGACTATTTAATTATTCACTTTGGTATAACGATAACATACAAGCACTAAAGCAAGAAGCAATACACTATATTGTGGGGGCTAGATTAGGGAATCTGTCTTCGGATATGTTAACCCAAATAGATAAGGCTTTAAAAAGAGAAGATGGTAAAAATATAAGACTCGAAACAGATAACGGTTTTTTGATCTGTAGTTTTTCTAAAAAACGTTATAACAAAGACAAGCACGAGATGGACAAGCAAATAGATAAAGCCAAAAATCTTATGCGACAACCTTCTAAAATCAAAAAAGTAAAGTTTATAAAAACCGACAATAGCAAAGCTAGCCTCAACGAAGAACTCATCACAAAAACCAAAATGCTACTTGGGGTAAAAGGGTATTACACTGACATGACAGCTGATATCATAGATAATGCAACAATCATTAAAAATTATCATGAACTCTACAGAGTAGAACAAGCATTTGGAGTATCAAAGAATGATTTGAAAACCAGACCTATCTTTCACTTTAAATCACACACAATACAATTGCATATACTGATCTGCTTTATGGCACTAGCTGTGTCAAAACATATTGAAATAAAAACAGGAGTATCAATTAGAGAATTCATAACTCAAGCAAAAAAGATAACTGACGCTAGACTTATGAATCAAATAAACAAAAAGGAGATTACAATGCGTGTCCCTGTGACTAAGGAGACCCGAAAAATTATAGCCAAATTGAACCTACCGCACTAATTCGGACAAGTTAGGAGACAAATCCAAAATTTAGACTTATAAATCCGTGAGAAAATCTGCAAGCCCTATATAGGCGTGTCCTAGTAATTTTTGAATACGTATCAAATCAACCCCCTGTTCCAATAGATGTGTGGCATAAGTATGCCTCAAGGTATGAGCAGTAATCTTTTTCTTGGTTTTTAGTTTGGACTTTGCCTCTTTAACAGCCCAATTGCCTATGACAAATTCATCAGGGGAGTCCCACAGGGTTCGCGGTATGACCAAACGCCAGAACAAATTGCTTCGAATGATGATCATAGAGAGTAGCTGGGTAGCTATAAGACATGATCCTGCACTAATGTTAGCTTATCAAAAGCTCGTGGTAAGAATGAAGCCTAATAAGGCCATCAGTAGAATAGCTAAAAAAATAATCAATAGAATCAGATATGTATTAAAAAACCAAACACCTTATGTTAAAGCAATGGTTGAATAAAAACACTATAGAATCAATACAAATTTTAAAAGATCGTTATCTATCGCTTGCGACACCCATACAGTAGAATGGGAAGTTCGTTTCTAAGTTAGTCTGCGACTTTTACCTATAATAATTTAATTCGAGGAAATGCGACTTTGATAGAGAAGATCGCTGATAGAAGGTTGATTTTATAGTTTACATCAAAAAAACAATCTGGGCATTGTTGAAATAGGATAACTTTTTTAACGGACTTAGGTCCTAAAAGTTATCTCCAGTTCAACAAGCCATGAGCATCATCATGGCTTGTTTTAAAATAAAGAAGATAAAAAAATACTGATTAACAGTAAATTAGAAACCAAAGGAAAGAAATTATTGAACTTTTTCTAGGATTACAACATAGAAGAGATAATAGCGGCATCCTTTTTTGTCCTTACAAGGCAAAAAAGATATAGCGGATAGCGCGACCCGAAGGGGAACGCCCATCAAAAAGATAGGTTTTTGCGCTACGGGAATCACCGTGATTTTCTTGTTTCAGGCTAAAATTCGTATTTTGCATTGCTGTTATGCTTCATGAACTCAAGGACATTATTAGGTCGGCCAAAATCGCTCGGATAAAAGGTATTGACACTGTTTTAGCTTCTGTGGTAGCTCTGGAAGGTTCTTCTTACAGAAAACCTGGTGTTCGGATGTCTATCCAGCGTAATGGTAAGATGATTGGCGCTGTGAGTGGGGGATGTGTGGAAAAAGAAGTGCTGCGACAGGCTGAATCGGTATTTACAACAAATCTCCCCAAGTTAATGGTTTATGATGGCCGCTATCGGTTAGGCTGTGAGGGAGTCTTGTATATTTTGATAGAACCTTTTGATCCTGATGATTCTTTTTTTGAGGTGTTTGAGGAACAGTGTAATTCGAGAACAGCATTTAAAATTAGCACCTGTTTTTCTAAGGAAGAGGCTCAGAAAGATATGGGAGTTTCTACATTTCACTTTAACAGAAAATTGTATCCTCTCCGTCCAACTGCTTTTGATAAGGACACTCTTGATCTTTTTGAACAAACGATTGCACCTGGGTTTAAATTAATTATTGTAGGTGCAGAACACGATGCTGTTGAGCTCTGCAAGTATGCGTCTTCTACAGGTTGGGAAGTGGATATTATTGCCCCTCCCGATGATCCAAAGTCGATAGAAAACTTTCCTGGTGCTTCACAATATTTGAGTGTTAACGCACAGGAGTTAAAATCTAGAGAATTTGACGCTCAGACAGCGATTATGCTGATGACCCATAGCTATGTGAAGGATCTTAGATACTTATCTGCGATTGTTGATAAAGATATTCCCTATGTTGGATTGTTAGGTCCAAGCAAAAGAAGAGAAAAACTGATTCATGAAATGCTTGAAATAAACGCGGATGTCCCAGATACATTTTTTGATCGGTTATATGGTCCAGCGGGACTTAATCTAGGGGCAATCACCTCACAAGAGATTGCTATTTCTATCATTGCTGAAATCTTAACTGTTATTAGAAAACAAAAACCTATATCTTTGAGGAGAAAATCTACAGGAATTCATCAATAAACCATGTCAAAAACAGCCGTTCTTATCCTAGCTGCAGGAGCATCCAAGCGGATAGGGAAGCCCAAACAGTTATTACCTTACAAAGAGTCTAATCTTTTATTGGAAAAGATCAAGCAATTTCAATCGGTAGAAAAAGTTCAAGTTTTTGTGGTTCTGGGAGCATATTTTAAAGAAATCATACCTATGTTAAGGGAACTTCCTGTGAAGGTTGTGATGAATGAAAACTGGAAAGAAGGTATGGGAAGCTCTTTGAGTAAGGGCATTGAACTCATTAAAAAGAAGGAGCTATTTGATCGTGTTTTAATTACACTAAGTGATCTCCCACTGATGGAATCCTCACACTACGAGGATATGATTGCATTGTCTAAGAATGCTGGTAAGAGAATTATTCAGACCACATACGAACATGGTGCTGCTGGTGTTCCAGCTATTTTTGATAAGTCTTTATTTAGGAGATTGTCCCAATTAACCGACGAAAACGGTGCAAAAAGTCTTATTAAAACCTATAAAAAAGAGGTTTTGGAACTCCGTTCTAAAACGCCGTTTTTTGATGTAGATACCTTAGAAGCTTACCAACAGCTGTTAAAATTATCCTAGAATTTTGATCCTTTTTTTCTCTAATTCGCTAATAAAGGGCTGCTTAAAGATTCTTCTTCCTGTGGCCACTTGAATCGCATTTGCTACTGCGCCACCTGCTGGTGGAAGCCCTGGCTCTCCTAGCCCTGTAGGGGACTTTGAATTTTGAATAAAATGAACTTCTACTTGCGGTGTTTCCATCATGCGAATCAGTCGATAGTGATCAAAGTTACTCGCTAGTGGTTGTCCGCTTTTAAACTCATAGTTCCCATACATGGCATGCCCAATTCCATCTATAACACCTCCTTCTATCTGATTCTTGGCTCCTGTTGGGTTTACTACAATTCCACAATCTACTGCTACCGTTATTTTCTTTATGGATGGCTGTCCATTTATCATTTCAATATTGGCGACTTCTGCGACATGAGTGTTGTGACTGTAATATGCAGCAAAACCTTGAGAAATATCAGGTGTGGTTTTTCCCCATTCCGATTTTTCAAGGACCAGCTTAATGGTATCTTCCATTCGTTGTCCTGAATATTGAATTCTTTCGTCTTCAGTCCCTTTGACGTGTTGTAACAATTCCATGATAAGCTGAGGATGGTCTTTGCCTAGTTCCTCTGCGAGTTCTGAAAAGAAGCTTTGCTCGGCAAATGCTAGGAAATTTGTGTAGGGTGCTCTCCATGCACCTGTGGTTATGGCGCTCTTATAGTTTGCAGTACTTACCTTGTAGTTAGGGATGCATCCTGCGGGGAAAAAATTTGAAATTAATCCATACATATTGCTGTTGACGGCAGCCTCTTTGAGATGGTATCCCGTAATCTTTCCACCTTTAATAGACGCTGCTATTCTGTATTTGATAGCAGGTCTGTAGGTGCCTGCCGTCATATCGTCTTCTCTTGAGAAAATAACTTTTACGGGCTTTTTTATCTGATCTGAAATTTCTGCAGCTTCCAAAACAAAGTCACCATACAATCGCCTTCCAAACCCACCACCCATTCGTGTCATTTCCAGATGAATTTCTTCGGGAGTTCTTTCCAACGCTTTTGAAACTAGTGTTGCTGCCCATGCAGGGGTTTGAATGGGACCTACCAAATGCACCTTTTCTGGTGTAACATTGGCATAAAAATTCATAGGCTCGATGCAATTGTGGGGTAGAAATAGTGATGAGTATGTTCTTTCAATGACCTTATCGGCATGCGCAAATGCCTTTTTTACATTTCCGTCTTCTCTTTTAACCTCAAACCTTTGACCATTTAGTATTTTTGTTAACTCGGTATCATGGTCTTCAGTATTTTCTAAGTTTTTGTCATTGTTCCATTCTGCAATTAAGGCTTTCTTCCCTTTCATCGCTGCCCAGGTATTGGTTGCAATAACAGCAATTTTATCGGTTACCCTTGTAAACCCTATTTGTCCTTCTAAATTTTTGAGTCGACTTCCAAATTGGATAACGTCAATCACTCCATTAACTGATCTGGCTTTTGAATCGTCAAAACTTTGTAGTTTTTGACCAAAAGCTGGTGGTCTCAACACAGAGGCATAGACCATTCCTTCTGACTTGTAGTCTAAGCCAAATAGTGGTTTTCCTGTTGTAATCTCATCGATATCTACATTGCGAATATCCCGACCTATAATCTGATAAGAAGAAGGGTCTTTAAGTGTTATATTCTCAGGTACTTCTAAAAGGGCTGCCTCTTTAACCACGTCTCCGTATCCTAGCGTTTCACCAATGGCGTTGGTAATAATACCGTTGGTGGCTGAACATGTTGATGCATTAACACCCCACCTTTTTGCAGCGGCGTTTATGAGCATCTGTTTGGCGGTAGCTCCAGTTTGACGGAGAGCATCCCACCCAGCACGAATAGATTGGCTTCCACCAGCAACCTGGCGCTGATAATTTTTTGTGTCTAATTTTCCTTGAGCAACAAATACCTTATCCCAAGAAACGTCTAGCTCTTCTGCAATGATCATGGGCATGGAGGTTTTTACTCCTTGACCGATTTCTGGATTTGGTGAAAATATGGTGACAAGACCTTCGTCAGAAATTTTGATAAAGGCATTGAAGTCGTTAAAGTTGAGTTTAGAAATATCTACTGGTGGTTTAGCTTCTGATGTACATGCATGAAAAAGGTTGAACCCAATTAGCATTCCACCACTGGCTAAAACGGAAGTTCGCAAAAAATTCCTTCTACTGAGTTATATTGATTTTTTTTGAGGTTTCATGGTTACTTTGAGTTTGTTCTTTATAAATTCTTCGCAGCCAATGCTACTGCTTTTTCTATTCTATTATAGGATGCACATCTACAAATATTGGAATGCATGGCCTCCCGAATTTCCTTTCTGCTTGGATTTGGGTTTTGTTTTAGAAAAGCAGATGCCGTCATTATCTGTCCTGATTGACAGTATCCACACTGAGGCACACCAATCTCTTTCCACGCTTCTTGAACTGGATGAGACCCATCTTCTGAAAGCCCTTCTATTGTTGTGATATCTCTGTCTTGAGCTATGGATATTGGCAATGAACAACTTCGAATTGCATTGTGATCTAAATGAACTGTACAGGCTCCACATTGTGCAATTCCACATCCAAATTTGGTTCCAACCATATTGAGCTCATCTCTTAGAACCCATAGTAAAGGAGTGTCAGCATCTACATCTACTGTAACTGATTTCCCATTGACTTTTAGTGTGTATTCAGGCATGATAAATCGATTAAAATTCAGGTTAAAAGATACAAAAAAACTTTTGTAGCCTTGAAGTCTCTTATCTTGAGATAAACAAGAACTATTTTTAGGGTTGTCTGATGTGGGTTTCCAATAATAGTGATCCCGATCTGTCAGAAAAATAATACTGCCTAATAAACTTTCTTTCCCTAGAGTAGTCTTATTGTCATATTGTGCAAAAAGATATGAAATATCCTTCATTAATTTTTAAATCATATGAAACTCTGATAGACGGATTAGTTACATAAAGATCAATGCCTAAATAAAAGAAAATAATTAATTACCAAATAGTTAGTATAAATTTAAACAGATGAAAAAAATAATTTTTGTTGTATTATTGGGTTCTCTTATTATGCAATCCTGTTCCGTGAGGGTTGTTGAGAGAAATCGAGGAAATGTGGTGGTAGTAAAAAAAGCTCCCAGAAAGCATCGTGTGGTTGTCATTAAAAAGAAACGTTACTACACATGGGGTGGCAATTACTACAGAAAAACTGCAAGAGGTTTTGTGCTGGTAAAAATTTAATGCTATTTAGCTTTGTTTACTAAATAAACCCCAAGGAGGATAATAGCGCCAGCCAGTAATTGAAGATTACTAAGTTGTTCTCCGTCTATAATGCCCCACGTCACAGCAACAATAGGAATTAGGTATGTTACTGATGTGGAAAAGACTGGGGTTGAAATTTGTATCAATCTATTGAAGACTACCTTGGCAATTCCAGTACCTACGATGGAAAGAACAGCAACATAACTCAGAGCTGATATTGAGGTTTTATCCCATTGAAAATTGGTGTGAAAGTCACTAAAAAATAGGACAATCATCGCCGGAATGATCAACAACAGAAAATTTCCTGTGGTTATGGCTAACGCACTAAGGTCTTGTAGGTATTTTTTTATAATATTCGCATTAAAGGCGTATCCAACCGAAGATATCACAACAAGAATCGCATACCAATAATTCTGATCTGGGTTTAGGTTTATTCCTTTTAAAATTAGAATGATTGTTCCTACTAAGCCAACCAAAACTCCAATCAATTGGTTCTTTTTAAACGAAAATCCAAATATAGTTGCCCCAATAATATATGCGTTAAAAGGGGTTAGTGAATTTAAAATTGCAGAGATAGAACTATCTATCTCTGTGATAGCAAAAGCAAAAAGAAAGGAAGGGAAAAATGTTCCTAACAGAGCTGTATAAAAGATATATTTCCAATGCTTTCTTTGGATAAGTTGAATTTTCTTAAAACCTATTAATAACAAAAAGATCGCTGTAAGGATCATTCGTAGTGCCCCAATTTGAATAGGAGTTAATCCAATTAATGCCTTTTTGATGAGAATAAATGAACTTCCCCAAACAACAGCCAATATTGAAAGGTAAAGCCATTTTCTGTGCAGTTGGTTCATCTTGGAAGTTTAACTTATCGGATATTTTTTATCTTGACAAAAGTCTAACAATTATCCCTATGACTTTCAATTATTACATAAATTTGCACAATTAAATTATTATAAAAAATTTGGGTTACCCAGTTAAGTCTCATAGATTGATCAATAATTTTGACCTTAAATATTGTAAATGCTGACTTAGAGAGTAAAAACTAACTGAATTTTGAAAATCAAATTTACATCTCATTTTCAATACTTTGGGAACTAAATGGGTAACCCTATAAAAAATAATCATGAATACACGACCTATATATGTACTGGTTTTATTGTTCATATGTTCTTTTTCCTCCTGTAAAAAAGAAGAAGTTATCAATGATAAAAAAGAGGTTGTTGCCATGGCTAATGAGTCTGTTTCCATCCATATTTCTGGCATGACATGTGAGATTGGGTGTGCCAAGACCATCGAGTCTAAATTATCAAAAAAGGAGGGCGTCGCTTCTGCTAAAGTGGTCTTTACAGATAGTATAGCTGAGGTTGAATTTGATAGAACAAAAACTTCTTCTGAGGATCTAATTACTTTCATCAATGGTATTGCAGGTGGAGATTCGTATGTTGCTACAGAGGTAAAATATCCTGTAAAAAAGTAACAATTTGAACTCATTATAAAGAAAGGACTTTGAGAATTGGAAGCTTTTTAACGTGATTTTTGAGCTATCTTTACACAATCATCGAAGAAATGAAATCCTCACACAAGGATGGGTCTAAGAGGTTAATGTTACAGCAAATTTAAACATTTATTTACCAACTAGTTACTATAAATTTAAGCCTGTGAAAGATCGGTTTCCACTAATTGTCAAAGTGACTCTTGCAAGTTTGTATTTAATCTTTTTGGCAGGTTCTTTCGTGCGAATGACAGGTTCTGGAATGGGTTGCCCCGATTGGCCAAAGTGTTTTGGATATCTAATTCCACCTACTTCTGAGGAACAGATCACTTGGAAACCAAATACTTCTTTTAATGAGGGAATGATTATCGTTAAAGACGAGGTCTTGTATGTTGCAGAACAGCATCTTGAGACAGGTCAGAAATTCGATTCTAATAACTGGAAAAAGTACACTAAACACGACTACGCCAAGTTTAACAAATTTCATACATGGACGGAATATATTAATCGATTAGTGACGGTAGTTTCGGGGTTTATCTTTTTTTTTCTTTTGTATGGAGCATACTTAAATAGGAAGCAGAACAAATGGTATTTACCATTGTCTTCTATAGCGTTTTTCTTGATGTTGGTCGAGGCTGTCTTAGGAAAAATTGTAGTAGATACCAATTTAAAGCCCACAATGATTACCATCCACATGTTAGTAGGATTAGTTATTATAGGCATTATCCTTCGATTACTGTTTACAGTTACAGAAAGAAAGTTAACCTACAGGTATCATTCATTATTCTATAAATTACTAATTGTATCTGTAATTTTTTCATTGGTTCAGATTGCTATGGGAACTCAGGTACGTCAATTTGTTGATGAGCAGGTAAAGCTCCACGGATTTGGAAACAAACAATACAGTTTGATGGATCCTAGCTGGAAATTTTATTTTCACCGATCTTTTACCATTGCTATTATTTTGGTGAATTTAGGGATGTTTTATCTAGATCGAATAAATAATTTAGGATATCAATTAATTCGTTGGATCCTCGTATTACTCTTTATGGAGACCATTACAGGAATTTTAATGTACTATGTAGAATTTCCTATCGGAACTCAGGCAATTCACCTAATATCTGGTGCATTACTATTTGGGATACAATTTTATTTATTGTTACAGAGTAGAAAAGTGGCAAAGCTATCGTTAGTAGATTCTTAAGCTTTGCCACAAGAACTATAAATTATTTACTTCTTTTTCAATGTCACTTTAAATATTTTTTTTGAAGCCATGGATTTTTTATTTCCGTAGGTTCCTGGATTTGATTCATACGATTCAATGCCCCCGTAAATGTATCCTACAAATACATCTCCATCTCCAAACTTAGACATATCAAACAATTCTGTTTCTATTTCTACCGTGTCTTTCTTAACAATCTTAACAACATAAGCTTTAGCTAAAGCATCACCCCCAAAGAAAATGGCTTCAGTCCCATGGAAGATAGGTTTATTTACTTTGTTTTTATTGAATAAATTGTCTGGTTTGATCAATGCTCTTGTACTTTTCATATCCGTAATATTTGTCTTTATGTGTGTAGCAGTATTGGTGAATCCAAGCTGTCCATCACCAATGCCTCCCATCAGAAACGAATGAACAGTTTCTCCCTTAGGATCATAAAGCGCAAAATTAGGACATGAATACACATTATAATTTTTTTGATTGTAAGCACTATCGATGGTGTATAACTTGCTTTCGGCATTTAAAAATCCAGGGTGGAAATAAACAGCATCGTTCCATGCTCCATCTGTTGGAGTAAAAACTCCTGCAAAAAAACCAAAGCCTTGCTCAATGGTTGAGCTCGAGGGGTTCTTAAACAATTGTGGAAGAATGGGACCATCTCTTCTTCTCATAACGGAAATATTATCTGCCGCAAGACATTCTGGGCAACTCACATCAGAAATCACCTGGGAAAGAGATATTTTTAGCTCATTTCCTTTTCCTTCCTTGATACCAAATTTATAGACCGCATCTTGATATTTTTGATGAAATGCATCACAATTTTCTACACAACTGTATCCAAAATTATGTCCTCCTACAAGATAAAAATTGGGGTCTTCAGCATTGCCAACAATCTGAAGTTCTCCTCCTGTGGCAACTAAATTTTTATGCTTTCCAAAAGCAAATAACTTGTTTTTATCTACAGCAGTGTCATTTCCTTTTACCAGATTGATGAGCGATGGTACGTGGATTTTTGCAATCTGGTTATATGTGGTATACTTTGAGGTTGAATTAGCATCTGGGGGGCCATATCCCCCTACGAGATACATAAATTCACCTACTTGGGCCACCTGACTGTTGGTATTTACAAAAACTGAACGATTTTCCTTTAAAATAGAATCATATTCAGGAAAGTTTTTCTCGACCACTTGTAGCAACGTGTCATAAGAGATTGAATTGAGCGTATCTTTTTCAACATTGTAAACGAATATGTACTCATTGAAAGATTGCTTGGGAAAAGATGCAGAGGTAGTATAAGATGCCTTTAATTTATGAAGCCCGCCCAATGAATCCT
The DNA here is from genome assembly GCA_013214275.1 of Flavobacteriaceae bacterium. Classification (GTDB taxonomy): domain Bacteria; phylum Bacteroidota; class Bacteroidia; order Flavobacteriales; family Flavobacteriaceae; genus Polaribacter. The sequence continues at coordinate 11,429 of JABSPP010000008.1, read as the reverse complement.
TGGAGTTGGTCCTTCCAGCAAATAGCAACCAATCTCCTTTGTGGGTGCCATGTGCAAAAGATTGGAGGGCTGGTGCAT
>JABSPP010000008.1:0-11341 GCA_013214275.1 Flavobacteriaceae bacterium | reverse complement strand
TGTGGTTGGAAGTTGAGTCAATAGAAAGACTTTAAGGGAAACTGGGTTCACAAGAAGTGAATAGTGCAACTCCAAAAATGAGAATAATGCACTTAAAGACTTTTAATTTCATGATAATGATTGGTTGATTCTTAAAAATCACTAAGTTACATATTTATATGAATAAAAAAAACACGTATAAATACCTAATTTAGGAATGTTCTGAGAGTAATAACTATTGAAATCTATGGAAAAGACCTGTCTTACTTCCACTCTAATGTTTCCATTATGCGAAGTACATCTTTTTTGATATGAGCCATGGCTGGTAAGATAGAATCGTAATTGGGTTTCGTTCTGAAATAAAGTGCTCCTTTCAGAAAATGATGGGTGCTATCGGTTAGATGAAATTGTATCTGAGAGGCTGCATCTCCTGTAATTTCGTAAAACGTTCCAAAAACTCTTTTTTCGAGATCAATATAATCATTAGACGAAATTTGATCTGCCTTAACAGTGTGTTCAAATACTAATTTCTCAGATTCTAAAATGAGTTCCCTCAGGTTATCATTTACCTTTAAATAAGTAATATCTACAGATGCCCTTTGCTTTGGATATAGAACTTTTAGCCAATTTCTAGGTTCGTCTTTGATACGTGTATGCTTTGGAATTTCAAAATTGTAGGGCCTTTCAATATCCAACAATGTGTATTGAGGAATGCTGTATTCTAAATTTAAGAAGGCTCGAGGTTTTGGTAATTGATCATTATTACACGACAGAAATACCAGTAAAAAGAGAGGGTAAAATCTATGCATTAATTGGTTTTCTAACTACTTTTAGTTGTTTGATTCGTTTCTGATCTAGAGCCTCTATGGTAAAAACATAATGCTCAAATAGTATCTTCTCCCCTACTTTTGGAAATCTTCCTGAAATTTCTAAAATAAATCCAGCTATGGTTTCAGACTCTCCTTTTTTCTCTTCAAATTTCTCTTCATCGTCATCCTCCAGCACTTTACAAAAGTCTTTAATTGTGATTTTGCCGTCAAAAATGTAGGTGTTAGTATCAATTTTAGAATATGCTAAATCATCTTCATCAAATTCATCATTAATGTCGCCTACGATCTCTTCAATGACATCTTCTAGGGTAACGATTCCACTTGTTCCGCCGTACTCATCTACCACGATAGCCATATGATTTTTCCTCTCTCTAAAATCTGATAACAAATCATCTAGCTTTTTATTCTCAGGAACGAAGAAAGGTTCTCTAAGAATCGAAGTCCATTTAAAATTCTTTTTATTTAGATGAGCTAATAGGTCTTTTGCATAGAGTATTCCTATGATATTATCTATAGATTCTTGATATACAGGGTTTCTTGAGTATCCGTTCTCCAGAATTTTGCTTATTACCTCCTGATGTGGTTCTTCGTCTGATAATGCGAAAATATCAATACGAGGTTTCATGATCTGAATGGTCTCTGTACTTCCGAAAGTGACAATTCCTTCTAAAATTTTTTGCTCGTCTTTTGTAGTAGCATCATCAGAAGTTAATTCCAAGGCTTGAGAAAGGGTTTCTACTGAAAAGTTCGAATTTTTGTTTCCTAGTTGCCTCTCTATAGCACCTGTTAAACTCGTTAGAATTCTGCTTGGAATGCTTAATCCAAAGGATAAGATATTCATTGGTTTTGACATGAAATTTGAAAATTGAAGTGCCCTTCTAGAAGCATATACTTTAGGGAGTACCTCACCAAACAATAGAATAAGCGTAGTAACTAATCCAATTTCCAAGCTAAATCTAACATATTTTGCCGGAATTTCTATATTGACTAAAGAGAGTTCAAACGGTTCTTTGATTTTGGCAAAAAAATCTAAGTCGGCAAACAATAAAACAATAAGAATGTTGATAAAGTTGTTGGTGATTAAAATTGTAGCTAGTAATTTTTTTGGTTTTTCTAGTAGTTTTACTACGAGACTCTCCCCTTTTGACTCTTCTTTTAATGCATTTTTATCTTTTTGTGATAGCGAAAAAAAAGCCACTTCTGTACCTGATATTAGTGCGGAACAAATTATGAGTGACAACAGTAAGATTATTTCTGCAATTTCTACAGTCTCTAAGTGTGATATTGACAGAAGTAATGGGTCAGGATCCAAATTTTAAAGATTGGTTCAATTTAAAAAGGTAAGTCATCATCTTCGTCATTGACGATGGGTTTTACAGCTATCTTGTTGGGCTTTGGCTGACTAGGCGTGTTCTGAGAATTTGTATTTGATGTTTCATTTTTTGTAGACAAGAAAGTCATGTTATTTACATGAATTTCTGTAGTATAGCGTTTCTGACCATCCTGTTCCCATTGCCTTGTTTTAATTCTTCCTTCACAATATACCTTATCCCCTTTTGATAGGTATTTTTCACATATTTCTGCGAGCTTATTTCTAACTACAATATTATGCCACTCTGTTGTGGTAACTCGCTCACCTGACTGTTTATTGGTGTAACTTTCGTTGGTTGCTATTGGGAATCTTCCTAAAGAATTTCCTCCTTCAAAATAATTCATCTTAACCTCATCACCTAAGTGACCAATTAAAATGACTTTATTGATAGTCCCAGACATAGTCTATAATTAATTTCCAATCAAAAATACTAAAAATTTTAGTGTGATTTAGCGTTAAATTGTGCTAAGAAATTTGAAATCAAAACAGGTACGGCAAATTTTTGAATATCAATCCAGTGAATATTTATTCTTTCTAGTGATCTTGATTTAACGATCCAAAATTGTGTGTTTAGATGCTGATGAGAGAGTTTGTGAATAATATCTTCATGATTGAATAATGTAATGTGACTCTCTTTGGGAACTATTTTTTGGAACTCTTCTATTTCTAAAAGTTGATTTAACGTAACTTTCTCTTTTGTTTCAATCAGAGGGAATTGATACAACCCTTGCCAAATTCCTTTTCCTATCCTTTGTTCAAGGATAGTTTTACCATCTTCGCTCACAAAAACAATGTAATTGAAGAAGCGATTTCTTACCTTAGGCTTTTTGATTTTTACTGGAAGCATTTTAACCCACTTTTTTTCTAGTGCAATGCAACTAGAATTCAGGGGGCACTGATAACAATCTGGATTTGAAGGTTTGCATTGCAGAGCACCAAAATCCATAATAGCTTGGTTGTAAGTTCCAGAACGATCTTTATCGATAAGGGATTCGGCTAACTTCTTAAAATTTCTAATTCCTGATGTACTGTTTACAGGAGTGTGAATTCCAAAATAACGAGCCAGTACTCTGTAAACATTTCCGTCTACAACAGCGCAAGCTTGGTCAAAACAAAAAGACGCAATTGCCGAAGCAGTATAATCACCAACCCCTTTGAGCTTCAGTAAATCTTTATGATTATTGGGAAACTTACCATTTAATTCGTTTGTAACGTATTTGGCTGTATAGTGAAGATTTCTGGCTCTTGAATAATACCCCAACCCTTGCCACATTTTTAGTATAGTAGGTTCATTTGCGTTCGCTAAATCATTAACTTTAGGAAATGCTTCTGAAAATTTTAAGTAATAACTCATTCCTTGATCTACCCTCGTTTGCTGCAAAATAATCTCTGACAGCCATACTAAATATGGATCTTTTGTTCGGCGCCATGGGAGCTCTCGTTTATTTTGTAGATACCAGTTAATTAATGTTTCATGAAAAATCATCATTCGAATATGTGAAAGCAAACTTACAGCTTAAATCGAGAACTTTTAAGTCTTTGTTTTACAGAATCGATTAATTATCATATATTTGCCTGCGCTTGAACATTGGTAACAGGGCATACCACTTAAGCACTTTCTAAGCAATGTAATTAATTATTTTACGTTCTTGGAGTTAACATGTACAAAAAACAATAACTTAAAACAAAAACAACATGACTAAAGCAGATATTGTATCAAAAATCTCTGACAAATCAGGAATTGAAAAGACGGATGTATTAGCAACCGTAGAAGCATTTATGAAAGAAGTAAAAGGCGCTCTCGAAAGTGGTGAAAATGTATATCTAAGAGGTTTTGGTAGCTTCATCATTAAAACAAGAGCAGAAAAAACTGGAAGAAATATCTCTAAAAATACGACTATCAAGATTCCTGCTCACAACATACCAGCTTTTAAGCCAGCTAAAACATTTATGGAAGCTGTTAAAAGTAAAGTTTTGGTAGAGTAGTTTACAAACTCGAATCTCGAGGATTTATAAAATAAAAGACAATTATGCCAAGCGGTAAAAAAAGGAAGAGATCAAAAATCTCTACACACAAGCGTAAAAAAAGAGCTAGAGCTAATAGACATAAAAAAAAGTAAGTTCTAGATCGATTTAAATTTAAATAAAACAAAAAAGCACAAAAGTTCATTGAAATAGAGGTATTTATTTTGCAGAAAGCAAAAGCCTCGCATGGTATATTTACATACCTGTAAACTTAATCTACTGTACACTAAACTCGTATGGTAAAAAAACCATTTCAGTATGAAAACAGAATTAATTATTCGTTCAAATTCATCTGATATTGATTTTGCTTTACTAAAAAATGGAAAACTTACAGAGCTTAACAAGGAAACAACAGATAACAAGTTTTCTGTCGGTGATATCTTTCTTGCCAAAGTGGGGAAATTATTACCTGGACTCAATGCATCCTTTGTAAACGTTGGATATCCTAAAGATGGGTTCCTTCACTACCACGATTTAGGAGCCCAAGTTCAATCTCTGAATAAATTCATTAAGAAAGTAAGCACAGGTAGGTATAAAGAATTCACATTAAAAAACTTTCGCCTAGAAGAAAATATCAACAAAGACGGAAGTATAAATAACGTGCTAAAATCAGGTCAAAATTTATTAGTACAAATTGTCAAGGAACCTATTTCTACTAAGGGTCCAAGGTTAAGTTCAGAACTATCCATTGCGGGTCGTTATTTAGTGTTAGTTCCTTTTTCAAATCGAATTTCTGTATCTCAAAGAATTGAAGATGCAAAGGAAAAAGATCGGCTAAAAAGACTGGCAAAGAGTATTAGACCCAAAGGTTTTGGGATCATCCTAAGAACTGTTGCAAAGGGTAAAAAAGTGGCAGAACTTGATAGAGATTTACAGAACTCTATGAATCGTTGGAAAGGGATGTGCGCGCGAATTGCAAACACGAATACTCCAACAAAAATATTAAGTGAACTTAACAGGGCGTCGTCTATTTTAAGAGATGTTATGAACGACTCTTTCACTAATATTGTAACTAATGACCAAAGTCTAAAATTAGAAATACAGGCATATCTTCAGGAAATTTACCCTGAGATGAAAAAAATTGTGCGGCTGCATAGATCTAAAATTCCCATTTTTGAAAAGTATGGGATCGAACGTCAAATTAAGACTTCATTTGGTAAGACGGTATCTATGAGTAGAGGTGCTTACTTAGTGATTGAACACACTGAAGCACTGCACGTTATTGATGTTAACAGTGGAAATCGTTCTAATAGGTCTGGTTCACAAGAAGAAACAGCTTTAGAAGTTAATCTAATTGCCTCAGCAGAGATTGCAAGACAACTGCAGTTGAGAGATATGGGTGGAATTATAGTAGTTGACTTCATAGATATGCATAACTCAGATCATAGAAATAAGCTCTATCAGCATCTCAAAACTCAGATGTCTTTTGATAGAACAAAACACAAAATTTTGCCTCCAAGTAGATTTGGATTAGTTCAGATTACCCGTCAAAGAGTTCGACCTGAACTTAGTATCAAAACTAAAGAACCCAATCCAAACAAAAATGGAGAAGTAGAGGCTCCTATTGTAATGATAGACAAAATAGAAGCAGAACTGGAACGAATCATCTCGAATCCCAAGAATAAGAAAATCGAGTTGAACCTGCATCCTTTTATTGCGTCTTACTTGACTAAAGGGCTACCATCTATTCGTTTTCGATGGTACTTACAATACAAAAAGTGGATTACTATTATACCTAGAGATGCTTATTTTTATTTGCAGTACAAGTTCAAAGTACGTAAGTAAAGCATATACATATCAAAACTAGAAAAAGCTGCCTCTTAATTTGGGCAGCTTTTTTTGTCTAAAAATCTTTGAAATCATAAGAAATACTCGCACGGTTATTATTTACAGAAGTTTTTCTGTGTAAAATATAAATCCAGTCAATGCTTGCAGTTGCACTTTGTACAAAATCAAAACCGCCTCACTTAATTAATGAGGCGGTTTCTCCATTCAGCTGATTAATCCTCGTAATCAGCTAGAAATCAACTAACCAAAGTTTATTTTTACCTATCTCTAGCCTTTACTTTTCTTGTAATTTTCGTCCGTTTTCTTCCACTATTTCGGACACCTGATTGTACTTTTTCTTGGTTGTTCTTAAACTGTATAAATCCTCTACCATTAAAATCGTACGTTGTTTCAGAGACCAAATGAAATAATCGTATTTTTTCATCATTTAAAACGCTCAATTCAAACTCTTCAGTATCTCCACTATCATAATTAAGTGTTAAAATTTTTAAATCATCAAACCCCAACACATCAAAGACTTCGTAGGTTCCTGTATAATCCCACAATATATCGGCTATGTTTATACCAAAATCGTCTTGAGAGGAATAGAACGTTGTGTTATTCTCTGGTGTGAATTGCAGATAATGTTCATTGTCAAAAATAATTGGATTTACGCTATTGATTCCTGTTCTTTCCCAAGCGTCAAACTCTTGTAAGAAGTATTCTATATTATCATAAAATAGCATGTCGTAATCAAAATTTTCTCTTTGATATCCTATTAAATAATAGCTTACATTAGCGAAAGAATCGTAAATTCTGATTTCATTTAACGATAACTGTGTTACTATAAAATCATGTATTCCATCTATATCGTGAAATGTTTCTAAAACATCTCCAAAAGTTCCATAGTTTCCTACTGGAATTCCCAAACCATTACCTGTAAATCCTATACCTGAAATATTATTATTGGCATACAATATCCCATTAACAAATGATAGTGTGAATGCTCGTGATACAAAAGGAACATTTCCTGTTCCTGAAGTTCCGTGAATATCTACGTACCAAAGGTCATAACTAGCAATCAGTTCATCTAGTGAAACCGTGTCTTCAATAGTATCGTCAACAAAAATAGTACAGGAGCCTAATAATAATCCAGAGAGGATCGTTAAAAATTGTAATTTTAAAGTTCTCATATGCATTTGGTTTAGATTCATTATCTCTAATTCCAAAATACGTGCCAAAAATGATAAAAAACATGAATTAAGCTGTCCTTGTCAAAGTCAAAACCTCAATATAGAGTCATCTTTTGCTTCCTTCACCACCTAGCTATGGATAAAATTCTGATGCTGTTTGTGTAATTCCTATAACTTTATAATGAGAAGATATACCTTTATAGGTATAAGTAATCACGGCTTCATTTTCTCTTAACTCAAAGGGAATTTTTATAGAGGGAACCGAGTTATTCATTTCTTCCTTAGGATCGATATCTAGTATTAAATCCGGACCTGTTAGCTTTGAAGTGCTTATGTTTCCTATTAAAAGTGTTACTCCCTTCGTTTTGGTAATTTCAAGACTTCCTTCCTTTTTTTGAAAATAAATTTTATCGAAAGTGACTTTTTGGTCTGAAGTATAGTTTAAAATTACTTTGATCCCGCTGACTCCAGGTCTACCTCCTGTCCAATAATTATAAGATGCTCCATTGATAGCAAAGGGATGATTGCTAACCTCAGTATGAACAGATTTACACGTTGTAAATCCAAAAAGAATAAACAGGTATATAAAAGTCTTCATAATCGAAATATTTCTTTTCTGGTTTTCAAGAGTTATACCAAAGTACAAAAAAGAGCGCATTGATGAGTGCGCTCTTGAATTATTTCGAGAGAATGCTTTCCTAATTGTTTAAGGCTTCTGCCCCACCAACAATCTCCAAGATCTCATTGGTTATAGCAGCTTGTCGTGCTTTATTGTAAGTCAACAACAAATCGTCTCTTAATTCTTTTGCATTATCAGTCGCTTTGTGCATGGCTGTCATACGAGCTCCGTGTTCAGCGGCAAAACTATCTCTTATTGCCTTAAACAACTGTGTCTTGAGCGATTTTGGAATCAGCTCCAAAACAATTTTCTCTTTTGTTGGTTCAAAGATATAATCTAGGTTTGCTTCTGCGCCACCTTCGATAGGTTGTATTGGTAAAAATTGCTCTACCTGCACGATTTGTGTGGCTGCATTTTTAAACCTATTGTAGATAATCTCGATCTTATCATAGGATTCATCGACATATAAATCCATGGCTTTTTGTGCAATTTCTGTGACTTTCTCGAAGGTTAAGTTATCAAAAATATCATTCCTGTTTTCAAGAATGTTGTAAGACTTCGATAAAATATCATTTCCTTTTTTACCAATAGTTAGAAGATCTACCTCAATACCATGATAATTATCTTCGATATTTTTAATCGTTTCTTTGATGATTGATGAGTTAAATCCACCACATAACCCTCTGTTAGACGTTATAATAACCAGCAATACTTTCTTAACTTCTCTCTGTTTTGAGTACACTCCACCTGCATCACTATCCATTGCTGCACTTAAGCTTTGTAACAGTTCTGTTAGTTTGGAAGAATATGGACGCATGGCGGTAATGGCATCTTGCGCTTTCTTCAGCTTCGCAGCAGATACCATCTTCATAGCGCTGGTTATCTGCATGGTTGAACCAATCGAGGTAATTCTGTTACGTATTTCTTTTAAATTTGCCATAAACTAATGTTGGACTACGGATGTTTAATAATAACGCTCTTGGCTTGCAAACTTAGCAGAGATCTCTTTTGCTGCGGTTTCCATGGTAGAAATAGTCTCATCGGTAAGTTTTCCTGATTTTAAAGTATCTAAGGTATCTCTATGTTTTGCGTTTAAGTAATCGATATAGTCTCTTTCGAACTCTTTAACTTTATCTACTGGCACGTCTTTTAGCAAGTTTTTAGACCCTGCATAAATTATCGCTACCTGATCTTCTACGGTAAAAGGATCATTTTGATTTTGCTTTAAAATTTCTACATTGCGTTTTCCTTTCTCAATTACGTTCATTGTAGCAGCATCTAAATCAGAACCAAATTTTGCAAATGCTTCCAATTCGCGATACTGGGCTTGGTCTAGTTTTAAAGTTCCTGCTACTTTTTTCATAGACTTAATCTGAGCAGATCCTCCAACACGAGATACCGATATTCCGACATTAATCGCAGGACGGACACCAGAGTTAAATAGGTCTGACTCTAGGAAGATTTGCCCATCTGTAATAGAGATTACATTGGTTGGGATATATGCAGAAACGTCTCCCGCTTGAGTTTCGATAATTGGCAGTGCTGTTAGAGATCCTCCTCCTTTTACTTTTCCTTTTAAAGAATCTGGGACATCATTCATCTGCTGAGCAATTGAATCGTCGTTGATCACCTTTGCAGCACGTTCTAGCAGTCTTGAGTGTAGGTAAAATACATCACCTGGGTAGGCCTCACGTCCAGGAGGTCTTCTTAGTAATAATGATACTTCACGATATGCTACTGCTTGTTTTGATAAATCGTCATAGATAATCAAAGCAGGTCTTCCGGTATCACGGAAATACTCTCCAATAGCAGCTCCAGCAAATGGTGCATATACCTGCATAGGTGCAGGGTCTGATGCATTTGCCGCTACAATAGTTGTGTAAGCTAATGCGCCTTTTTCCTCTAACATATTCGCAATTGCTGCAACTGTAGAGGCTTTTTGTCCTACAGCAACGTAAATACAATATACTGGCTCACCAGCATCATAAAATTCTTTTTGATTTAAGATGGTATCTAAAGCAACAGTTGATTTACCCGTCTGACGGTCTCCGATAATCAACTCTCGTTGTCCTCTACCAATAGGAATCATCGCATCTACTGATTTAATTCCTGTCTGTAAAGGCTCAGTAACAGGTTCACGATAAATAACACCGGGGGCTTTGCGCTCTAGTGGCATTTCAAAAGTTTTTCCTTCAATTGGACCTTTCCCATCAATTGGATTCCCCAAGGTATCTAACACACGACCTACTACTCCTTCTCCAGCTCTTAAAGAGGCGATTCGCTCGGTACGCTTTACAGTTGATCCTTCTTTAATTGACGTTGAGGCACCGAGTAGAACAACACCTGCATTGTCTTCTTCTAGATTTAATACGATTCCTTCTAAGTCATTGTCAAACTCAACTAATTCTCCATATTGTACGTTTGATAATCCATATACACGGGCAATACCGTCTCCTACTTGTAAAACAGTTCCCACTTCGTTAAGCGTAGCTTTCGCTTCGAAATTTGTTAATTGTTGCTTTAAAATTGCTGATACTTCAGCGGGCTTAATTGATGCCATCTTACTTTATATTAGATGTTTGAGGTTAGATATTTAAAAAAACGTATCATTAGTTCTTGCTTCTATTGTCTAACTTCAGATAGTTGGTTATTAAATTTTTGGAATAAAATCGCTGTGATCAAATTCCTTTCTTAATTCATTTAAATAATTGGAAATGCTTGCATCGTACTGCACGTCTCCTACACGTAGGATAAATCCTCCTAAAATATTGGGATTTACGCTATTCTCTAAAGTTGCCTGATTTCCTGTTAACTCTACTACTTTAGCCATGACTTGCTTTTCTATAGCATCTGTCAAAGGAACTGCAGTAGTTACTTTCGCAACCTCTATATGCTTTAAGTGATCGTAGATGATGGTGTATTTCTTGGCCACTACCTCTAACATATCCATTCGTTTGTTATCTTCTAGCAAATGAAAAAGACCTAATGTAATACTGTTGACTTTTCCTTCAAATAGGGAGTTTAGAACCTTTCTTTTATCATCAGTTTTAATGATTGGGCTATGTAACATTACGTCTAAATCTTTGTTCTCGGCGATTGTTTTGGCTATCAAAATCATATCGCCATACACTTTAGACTCTTGTTTGGAATCTTTTGATAGGTTTAAAATCGCCTTAGCGTAACGTAATGCTGCTCTAGTGTCTTTCATATAAAGGTTACTTTAACGTAACATCACTTAAAAGATCCTCAACTAATTTTAATTGATCTTTTTTTGCTGATAATTCTTTCTTTACTACTGTTTCTGCAATTCCAATTGAAAGCTCTGCTACCTGGTGCTTGAGCTCTGATAACGCTGCCTGCTTTTCTTGCTCTATAGACGCCTGTGCATTCTGAATTAATTTAGCTGCCACATCTTTTGCCTCATTTTTGGCATCAGCAATCATTTTATCTTTAATTTCACGAGCTTCTTTCATCATAGCATCTCGCTCTGCTCTGGCCTCTTTTAACAATTGCTCGTTGTTTGCTTGTAGGTTTTGCATCTCCTTTTTTGCCTCTT
>JABSPP010000079.1 GCA_013214275.1 Flavobacteriaceae bacterium | reverse complement strand
AAGGCAAAATCAAAATTATAAAACTAAAAATCAAAACACCTTCAAAATTCTAGTGCCGATGAATAATGCGGGTTAAAGGATTAAGCCCCAAAGCAAGACTCAAAAGGTTTATCTTTCGATTCGTGAACACCGTAGCAAAGGTTACCAAAAGTGGTAGACGGCAAATAATTGCATTGGCAACTACCAATCAAAGACTCTTAAACTTCATCAACGCACCTTAACTGTTGACTTATGGGTGAACAGGCTTTCCCACAACAGCCTTTGAAGTGGGTAAGGGAAATTGTCTCTATAAATCAACAAAACATAGGCTTTTAAACTATAGTAAAGACGATCACTCAAAAGTAAACCCTAAATGGGGTATTTGAAACTATCTTGCGGATTTTAGGTTACTAATATTCTTTTGTATCATTCACTTTCTCATGAAAGCTGTATTTTTGTTTGAACAAATAATTAACTATGTCTAGAATCCTTACAGGAGTCCAAAGCACCGGCACTCCCCATCTGGGAAATCTATTAGGAGCTATCATCCCTGCAATTAAAATGGCAAATCACCCGGGGAATGAGTCTTTCTTATTTATTGCAGATATGCATTCTCTAACTCAAATCAAAGAAGGATCCTTGTTAAGAGAAAATACCTACAGTACAGCTGCTACTTGGTTGGCTAGCGGAATTGATATTAATGCTACTGCTTTTTACAGACAGAGCGATGTGCCAGAAGTCACCGAATTGGCATGGTATCTAAGTTGTTTTTTTCCTTATCGAAGATTAACCTTAGCTCATAGTTTTAAAGATAAATCAGACAGGCTTTCTGATGTAAACTCAGGGCTATTTACCTATCCCATGCTAATGGCTGCAGATATCCTTTTGTATGATGCAGAAATCGTCCCTGTTGGTAAAGATCAGTTACAGCACTTGGAAATGACAAGGGATGTTGCGAATCGATTTAATCATTTAGTAGGAAATACCCTAATTCTTCCACAGGCAAAGTTACAGGAGTCTTCTCAATTAGTTCCTGGAATTGACGGCGAAAAAATGAGTAAGTCTCGTGATAATGTAATCAATATTTTTTTATCTGATAAGAGGCTACGAAAACAAATTATGTCCATAAAAACAGACAGTACACCTTTAGAAGAACCTAAAAACCCCGATATTGATAATGTTTTTGCCCTGTATAAATTATTGGCTTCTGAGGATCAAACTTCCGAGATGAGAATTAAATATCAAGCTGGGAATTATGGGTATGGTCATGCCAAGCAAGAACTATATGAATTAATTATTAACAAGTTTGCTACGGTTCGCGAGCGATACAATTACTTCATGAATAATAAGCATGAAGTTGACAGTGCTCTGGCTGTGGGAGCTCAAAAAGCAAGAAAAGTAGCTCAAGGAGTTTTAGCTAGGGTTAGGCAAAAAATTGGTTATTGACAGAGCTTTTTTCCGATTGAAGACGATTTTTCATCTACCTAAATCGATACGAACTATCAGGTATAAATTATTTGCTTTTTATTAAGGCATAGGTTCTTATCTGACCAATCCCTCTGTAAAGGCTTCATTTAATGACAAGAGATTTTGCAATTGCTTCCAGTTCAAGAAGAAAGTTCCGTTTGTTAATAGAAGGAGCATAGGTAAATCCCTCTACAACTAAAAGTCGGTTATTTTTTGTATCTGTAATCGCATAATTCAAAAAAGGGCCTGCCATGTAATCATTCTTCACTTCCCACTTCCCTCTTGTTTCAAAGGCGTTATAGCTATTCAATGTAGTTTTAATCGTTACAGGGGTGTAAGCAGCTTCTGTAATCATATACATTCCTTATTTTGATCCTTGAATATATTTTTTACCGATTGAATCTCTCATTGAAATGATTCCGTTTGCGATGGTATCCTCGACAGGTAAAGGTCTTGAGTACACTAAAATATTATTACTTCCTGTTCCGCGAGCGATTCCACTTTTAAGATGATGTCGTAGCCATAGAAATTCGCCTGTATCGTCCACTTTTCGGTATTCTTCGGGGATAGTTAGTGAAACTTTTAAATTCTGAAGTGTTTTGTATGACGAGTCGTTCAGCCTTTTTTTTGAAAAGATATTTTGTAGATACTTAATATCGGCATTTCTAAAGATTTCAATAATTTCTTGATTTCTGTCCTGAATCAAATTTAAAAGAGCTTCTTCGTTTTTAGCAGTAGCGTATACAACAGTCTGTGGCCTAGCATACCGGTCACGTGATACCCTAACTAACGTAGTATCAGATACTTCTAATATAAAAATATTTCTTGTTGACTTGAACATGGATGTAAATCCTACGGGAGCTACTTGGGCTGTTGAGATTAATTTTTCAGGTTGTGGAAGTTCTGCTTGTAATCTGCCAAAAGTTTTGCGAATCTCCTTTCCAAGATCTCCTTGCCACTTGCTATTGTCTGTTACGACTAAAATTTTACCAAAAGAACCGACTGATTGTGGTAGGATGAGTTGGTCGTTGCCACACGATGTTAGTAATAAAACGGATATAAGTAGGCTAAAAACTCGATTCATTAGATTGGGTTTTTGTAAATTTTTAATTTCATTCCTGGCTTTATAGATTTCACCTTCCAAATATTATTCCATTTCTTTATATCTTGTATTGATACTTTCGGAAATTTTTTTGCTATAGACCATAATGAATCCCCTTTTTTCACTTTATATGTGACGAAGTTATTTTTTGCTGTGGAAGGTTTGGCTGCATCTTTTTTAGCTTTTGTAGTTTCTTGTTTGGTAATTCTCAATCGCTTGGGATAAATGATTAACCGTTGTCCTATTTTGAGTCTGTTACTCCTTAGCCGGTTCCATTTTTTAATGTCGCTTACTCGAACGCCGTATTTTCTAGCGATTTTTCCTAGATAATCTCCACTGCGAACTCGGTAACGAATTCGTTGATCCATTTCGAAATATTTAGGCAGTGGTTTTTCTCTCGATGCATCGTCTTGATCGGCTAGTGTATAGAGTTCTTTTTCTATGTTTAAAAAACGTGTCATTGCAACTTTAGGCAGTACAAGTTTGTACTTTCTTTTTTCAATATATGGGATAATATCAAGCTTGTAAGACGGGTTTAAAAATGCTAAAAGTTCGGCTTCTACTCCTATTTTCTCTGCAATCTGGTCAAAACTTACTGTTCTTTTCACTTGAACGGAGTCTGTAGCAAAATACTGAATTTTAGGGATATTCCCCATTATATTATGTTCTTTTGAATATTCAAACAGGTACATTGTGGCATAAAAAGCAGGGACATAACCCGCAGTTTCTCTTGGTAAAAAGGGTCTAATATTCCAATAGTTTTTGAAGCCTCCAGATCTCTTTATTGCTTTAGAAACATTGCCTGGCCCAGAATTATAAGCTGCAAGTGCCAGATCCCAGTCTCCAAAAATTTGGTGTAAACTACTGAGATACTTACAAGCTGCTATGGTTGCTTTAACTGGATCTTGTCGTTCATCTACATAAGAACTTACTTGAAGGTGGTATTGTTTTCCTGTAAGATACATGAATTGCCAAAGCCCTGTAGCTCCTACTTTTGACTTTGCTCTTGGGTTAAGCGCAGATTCTACAATGGCAAGATACTTCATCTCTAGTGGGATATCATACTGATCTAAGTACCTCTCAAACATAGGGAAGTAGTATGCTGCTTTGGCAATTAAAGCGGGATAATACTTTTTCCTGTGTTTTAAATAAGATTTTATCACTTTTTCTAACGCTGGATTGTAAGCTATGTCAAATGGTGTTGTTGCATCCAATTGTTTTAATCGTTTTTTTAAAACATCAACATTTAGGGCCACATTGTCTACATTTTTCGTTATTGTATAATCCATGTAGTAGGTAATGGTATCATACAAGGGAGAATTATATTTCGACGCAAGAACCAAGCTGTCGATTGTTGCGAGGTCTAAATCTGAAAATAAGTTACTTTTAGGTATGACAGTTGGGATTTCCTCTACTTGACCAAATAGAGGAAACGAACATAATAAAAGCAATAGATATCGTTTTTTATACATCAGTTACAGGTCTAATTCCAAGGCAATCGGGCAATGGTCGGAATGCTTTGCTTCTGTTAAAATATATGCTCTAGAGATCACATCTTTTAGTGATGATGTGACCATTGCATAATCCAATCGCCATCCTTTGTTGTTGGCTCTTGCATTGGCTCTGTAGCTCCACCAAGAGTATTCTTGTCGGTTTGGATTCAGAAAGCGAAAGCTATCAATAAATCCGCTATCAATAAATTTTCCTAACCACGCTCGTTCTTCAGGAAGGAACCCTGAGACTCCCTTCATTTTTGGATTGTGAATGTCAATGGCTTCATGACATATGTTGTAATCTCCACAAATCACCAGATTGGGAATACTTTTCCTAAGCTTGGTAGCATAATCAAGAATTTCATCCATGTAGTTGAACTTAAAATCCAACCGGGCGTCATTAGTCCCAGAGGGCAGGTACATACTCATTATTGATAGTTGATCGAAATCCACTCGAATATTTCTCCCTTCGAAATCCATAGTTTCAATTCCCGTTCCGTATTCTACGTGATTGGGTTTTATTTTGGATAATATTGCAACACCAGAATATCCTTTTTTTTCTGCTGAAAACCAGTATTGATGAGGATACCCTGCCAACTCAAAGTCCATTGGATTGATTTGATTTTTTTGGGCTTTAATCTCTTGAATACAAATCACATCGGGATTCGCCTGTTGAAGCCAGTCCAAAAACCCTTTTTTAAGAGCTGCTCTAATTCCGTTAACGTTATATGAGATAATTTTCATTTAGATTGTGGATCAATTATTCTTAGGCTTAGTGACAACATGTAGGCCAATCCAACATTTACCATGATTGTGTAAAAATTGGGTTGAAATTTAAGGACTTTGTATATAATTAATCCTAATCCAGCTATAAGTATAGGAAAAAGGAAGTAAGCAAATTTAGTGTGTTTCATTAGCGTTTTTATAGCTTCATTTCGGGAATTTCTCCCTCTGCAATAAGTGTCCCAGCTGTAGCAGCTACAATTTCCTCTACTGTAACTCCTGGTGCTCTCTCTAACAGGTGAAAAGCTCCGTCTTTAACATCCATGACTGCTAAATTTGTGACAATTTTCTTGACACAGCCAACCCCTGTTAAAGGCAGAGAACATGCTGTTAGTAATTTTGACTCTCCTCGTTTATTTGTGTGCATCATAGCAACGATAATATTTTCTGCTGAGGCTACTAAATCCATGGCTCCACCCATTCCCTTGACCATTTTCCCGGGAATTTTCCAATTGGCAATATCGCCATTTTCTGCTACTTCCATTGCTCCTAAAATGGTTAAATCTACATGTTGCCCACGGATCATAGAAAAACTTGTTGCAGAGTCAAAAAAGCTCGCCCCAGCTAAGGTTGTAATAGTCTGTTTTCCTGCATTGATGATATCAGCATCTTCTTCACCTTCAAAAGGGAAAGGGCCCATGCCTAGCACTCCGTTTTCACTTTGAAATTCTACTTCAATATCATCTCTTACAAAATTAGCAACCAAAGTTGGAATCCCAATCCCAAGGTTTACATAGTAGCCGTCTTGTACTTCTTTTGCAATTCTTTTTGCAATTCCATTCTTGTCTAACATAATTAACCTCTTTGTCTAACGGTTTTTTGTTCTATTCTCTTCTCGTATTGTTCTCCTCTAAAAATTCGCTGCACAAATATTCCGGGAACGTGAATGTGGTTGGGATCTAATTCTCCAACGGAAACTAATTCCTCAACTTCCGCAACGGTAATGGTAGCAGCCCCACACATGCAGGGGTTAAAATTTCTTGCGGTACCTTTAAAAACTAGGTTCCCAGCTTCATCGCCTTTCCATGCCTTTACAAAGGCAAAGTCTGCTTTGTAAGCGTGCTCTAGGACATACATTTTCCCATTAAAATCCCGTGTTTCTTTTCCCTCGGCTATTTCAGTTCCGTAACCTGCGGGGGTGTAAAAAGCAGGGAACCCTGCTTGAGCAGCTTTACATTTTTCTGCGAGTGTTCCTTGCGGAGTTAGCTCTACCTCTAATTCTCCAGACAGCATTTGTCTTTCAAACTCATCGTTTTCTCCTACATAGGAGGAAATCATCTTCTTAATTTGTTTATGCTGTAATAAGAGTCCTAAGCCGAAATCGTCTACTCCTGCATTGTTAGAAATACAGGTTACATTGTTTACTCCGAGTCGAACTAACTCCGAAATGGCATTTTCTGGAATTCCACAGAGCCCAAATCCACCCAGCATGAAAGTCATATTACTTTCTACTCCTTGGAGTGCATCTTGAACATTATTTACCTTTTTGTTAATCATTTTGGATCGTTTGTTACTATGAAATTTAGATTGAAGAACATGTTGAGACTTTAGCATCCATTGGTACTTACCAATCTAGTTTGACATCTTTTAGGTCAAAAGTCAGTGTCGTCGTCAGGGATTTCAATATTGTCCTTATTTTCTTTACCACAGTTGATATTTATTCCTATGTATTCTGGGATTTCAAAATCTTCTTGACTAATATTTAACGTTGGGTCTGCGTATACTTTTTTCATATACAGTGCCCACGTAGGAAGTGACATGGTAGCTCCTTGTCCTTCTGCAATTTTTTCAAAGTGTGTTGCTCTATCCTCACCTCCTGTCCATACGCCTGTTGCTAAATTTGGAACCACTCCCATAAACCATCCATCGGTATGATTTTGTGTGGTTCCTGTTTTTCCTGCAATGGGATTGGTAAATTCATAGGGGAATCCTGTAATAATATCCTCGTAATAGTGCTCTTTAGTTCTCAATCTCACACCCGATCCTGCGATGGTTACTCCCTTTAATAAATCCAACACAACATAGGCAGATTCTTCATTCATTACCTCTTTTGTTTTTGGTGTAAATTCTGCGAGAACTGTTCCATTTTTGTCTTCAATACGAGTCAGCATATTTGGTTCTACTTGCAATCCTTTATTGGCAAATGTAGCATAGGCACTGGTCATTTCCATTAAAGATAACTCAACAGACCCTAATGCAATTGATGGTGCTACAGGGATTTTATTTTCTATGCCCGCAGATTTTGCTAGACGTACAACATTTTGTGGAGTCACCATGTCTATCAAGCGAGCCGAAATGACATTTATAGACCCCCCTAGAGCCTCTTTTAAAGATAACTCTCCACCATATTTTTTGTCTGAGTTCTGAGGGGTCCACTCTTCTGGGATTCCATACTTTCCTTTTGGGATGGTATAAAGTGTGGTTGTATATTTATCACTAGGAGATAGTCTTAATTGATTGATTGCAGTAGCATATACAAAGGGTTTAAAGGTAGATCCTACTTGTCTTTTTCCTTGATTTACATGGTCGTATTTGAAGTACTTATGATTGATTCCCCCAACCCAAGCTTTGATATGCCCAGTTTGAGGTTCTATGGATAGTAATCCAGAACGCAGGAAGAATTTATAGTATTTAATCGAGTCGTTTGGTGACATGA
>JABSPP010000078.1 GCA_013214275.1 Flavobacteriaceae bacterium | reverse complement strand
GTTGTGCACATGGCAGAAAAAGACAGAACTAGTCTGTTAGATGCCATTAAAGACCTTACAGACTATCAAGATGAAGTAGGGATTATCTTTGAAAAATTCTCTGCCTTAAATGCTGAAGAGCAAAAAGTTATCGACGATGCACAAAAAGCACTTGATAGGGCAAAGATTGAGCTTGAGGATGCAGAAAAGAAGCCAGATACGTGGTGGAATAACCTATGGGGCAGAAAGAGTAAGATAAAAAAAGCACAAGAAGAATTAAAAGAAGCACAAAGCATTAGAGATGGCGCCGATAATAAAGCAAAAGCCATGTTTCAGCAGAGAATTGAAAGTGCAGATATCCAAACATTACTAAGCGAACTCTCCTACAAAAGTCAGGCAGCCGTTACCCGACTAAAAACGCGTGAAGTAGAGATTAAAGAAGTAGAAGACAAGTTACAAACAGCCATTGTTGAAGCAACAAAAAACCATACCAAGGCCTTAGAGAAGAAAAAAGAAATCGAAGAACAACTCGAAGAGCAGTATAGCCTACTTAAGCAAGCTCGACAAGCGCTAGAGGAGATTCCTGACAAACAGACTGCTCAATATTCAGAAGCTATCGGTGAGGTTACAAAACTCGAACAAAAAGTAGAAGAATTAGAAGGTTTGAGAAATGCATATACAACCCTTGCAGCAAGTAAAGACAGCTTCGTTCACAAACACAACCTAACCATAAAAGTACTCACCTCGCTAAGGAGTAATCTGCAAACGCACAGAGCCAAACTAAAAAGTGATACAGAAGAGCGTTTAAAGTATTACGATGGTTATATCGTTGCCTTAAAAGCCAGAACAGATCAAGAGTTTGCAGCAATTCTAGAGCATCTAGGTGTAAAAACAGATGAGCACATCGGTGAGACCCTAGCAGCCATGCATACCGCTAGCGCAAAAGCTCGCCAAGAAATGATGGACAACATACCTGTTCATGAAAAAGTAATGCAAGGTGTATATACCAGTTATGCAGAGGCTCTCCACGAAATCAGAGAAAAAGATATCGATATCCAAAAGAATTTTTCAGATCGATATGGAATTGATATGAAGGAAATCTTTGAAGATTATTACAAAGCCAATGCTGTCAAACCTGAGAATGAAGCCAATGCACCCACTAAAGAGACTACAGCAGAACAAGACAGTGACGATTTATTATCTTAACGGATTTTTTAAAACGCAATGTTACAATGCAAGAATTAACTAACTATGTCCGTTAATCACATCGTCACACCTTTAGATTCGGCAACATTAGATACCAAAGAGCAATACACTTTCTACCATAAAATGGTCGATTTTGTATTAAAAGAGCTGATCGTAAGCATACAACACAAGCATATCTGTACCTACAAAGAAGTGACTTTTTTTAAGCAGTATTGCGATGTTTTACTCTATTCCATTGAAGCAATGAGAATGAAGTATATGTATGACGATGAGGATCACATGAAGATTGACCTCACAGACTCTGGGTTTCCAAATTATCTGGAATTTCGCTATCTATACAACGATTTAAAATTGCGTAACAATCACCTGAATAAACTGTCCGATGTCGACCAACTAAAGACTGCATTTCTCGATACGCTGCTTCGTAAAAAAGAACCTGTAAAAAGAAAACAATTGTTTCAAGCAGCCTCACTCGTGTACTATTCATCAGTAAAAGAGCAATATATTTTTAATCGATTTATCCAAGGTAAAATTGTGAATACATCGAAAAAGTCAGGAGCAAGTTTAATGACCAGTTGGAGTTTTTATGATGTCACAACCAACAGACCCTATATCTGTTATATGTATTTCGATTATAACGGACAAGCCATAGCAAACGATAAAGATCAAATCTATACAGTACTAAAAAATAACGCAGATCGGGCGATGGACATGGATTTTATGGCTTATACTATCGATAAAAAACTCCCTGACGTTCAACCCAAGCGAATCAAAAGAATTGATGTGGGACCAATGCACAATGTCTTTGCAAAAGATGAAAATGAAATCACACATGGCATTTTGATGGGCATTGCGAAAAAAGAGATTCCTTTGGCGTCCTATGCAATGTCTCTAAAAGTAGATGAGGTATTATCCAAAGACACCTTCAAGGAGGGTGGATTTTTCTCCAAGCAAATCTTACAAAAATGGAATACCTTAGAGCAAAAAAAATATGTAATGGCACCACATCGTGTTATTCAGTTGTTGCACAATCAGGTGCCTCAAGTTTTGCACGGATTGGCGATACCACCCATTGAAATGGCAGAGTTTAAAATAAAGTGATGATTGTCGATATCAAATCATTAAATATGCTGACACTCGACATAAGTACAGTGCTTTTAAGTCTAACTTTTAGAGATAAATTAAGATAAAAATATCCCGCAAACAGAAATTAAATTTACAGACAAAGAAAAAGAGAAGACCAAAAACTAAATTGTGAGCATACAAATTCAATATGATAGCCAGGATACTATAGGTCGTCCAAACTAAATCAAACTCATGGAACACAACTCAACTTTTCCAATCAAAAACACAGAACTGGGAATGCTTCGCGACGAAGCCTCTTCATACTTAAAAAGTATTCAATGGCAACAAGGTCAGAGAGCAAAGAATAGGGATAAAGATGCAAAAGACGAATCGATACTACTCTATTTATCAAGAGCGAATAACGGAAGTAGTGCGACTGTCACCTCGGTTTCTAAAACCATTCTAGCGTTAAAAAAGCGTTTATTACCTGACTCAGTTGCCCTTCCCTTGTATTTGAATCAAACATTATATGCCGTTCAGGAAGGAATTACTTTGGGAATTTGGATTAGAGACAACTATTATGATGCATCTGGGCTGTCTAGCTTAAACGAGCGTAAATCAACCCTAGATCATATTGGAAAACGAGCATTTGAAAGTAAAATGCACACGGCAACCGCTTTTATGCTTTTTGCAATATCCTATTACATCCTGTACCAGTTAAAACCGAGTGCATCTGATGACTTGAGTGTAATGAAACAGAAATTTGCTGGAATTCCAGAAGCATCTCTATTAACACCATTAAAAGGAATCTCATGTGCTTTATTCTATTATGACAAGTACCTAGGACATCCAGAGATGATTAAATCTGATAAGGATGTGATCGACTTTACGGTAGTCTATTTTGAAGCGTTGATGGATGAAATTCAACTGCGCAAGAGCACCTTAGAACATACAGAGACCATCGAAGATAGAACCTACAAGCTTGAAAATTCTGATTTTGCTATTTCTGGTTGGAATCATGTCTTTTCTGGAATAGCAGTGAGTATAGAATTCAATAAAATTCAGTTTGAGCAAATTGTTGGGAATCGAGATGCAAAACATTTTTCTCGTCGTCTTACAGAACGTCTGTTAAGCTATGATTTTGAGGCTAAGAAAAATCCGTTTCAGGAGCTGGGTGGATTCATGCCAGTCTTTATGGGATACGGGATTCCAGGCACAGGAAAAAGTATGCTAATTGCTGCCATTGCCACACGGTTAAAAGAGCATTGCGACCATCTGGAAATCCCCTTCCTCTTTCATCCAATGCCAGACACGCTAATCAGCACTTTCCAAGGAGGCTCTGCCGAAAAAATGGTAGAATGGATGAAGCCCATGCAAGACCCATCAAAAATCATCTTCGCTCCTATTGATGATGCAGAAAATAACCTACAAGAACGAACAGCACAAGGGGTCTCTGCTGGTGTAAAAGAGGTGATTGGTGTTTTTCTGCGATACACTGAAGGAGCCTACGCCGTAAATTATGGAAACAGCTCCATTGGACTGTTCACCAATCTTCCTGAAATGCTTGATAAAGCTGTAATTTCTCGTGTGCAAGGTCGTTTTAAAATAGATGGAGCGAGGACCGTAAACGACTTTTTGGATCAAGATTACCTATGGTGGTCAAAATTAGAAGAAGCCATGCCCAATTTTGTCAATATGACACATCCATTGAACTATGAATATTTAAAAGATCAAGGGTTAGCAAAACGCATGGGAGATATCCTTAGTACTGTCGAAAAACCAACAGAAGAGCGAGTTTTAGACATTTACGATCAGGTAGAAGCCACCCACAAAGCGGAAGGACATGCCTTTTTTGCCCTTCTATTTAAAGAAATTCAAAAAGTATTTCCCTTTTTCTCGTCAAGGGATGTTCGTAATATCCAGTCGGCAATCTCTTTACGATTAACTGATTTTGACTTAGAACAAGACTGGTTTGAAAATCCAGAAATCTACTTTAAAAAGGGGTACACCACAAAATTGAACATGCTGCAAGAACTGATGAAATCTAACATGAAAGGTCTGGACTTCTCTGAAATTAGAAGGCAAGAAGTCATTCGATATTTAGATAACGTGGCTACCATAGCTGATACCGACTTTAAGCGGAAAGTAGAAGCCAGAGTTGATCAAATGAATATTGAATTGGAGGCAAGAGAACAATTTGAAAGGAAATAATGACTGTCAGAAGATTCACATATTCACTTACGACTCTAAATCTAACCGTATGCTTTGGAATCCTATATAACATTGTTTATTCAATTTTTAATTGGGAACAATTATCAGCAGAAGAAAGGTGGGGCGTAGTTGCAGTAGTAGCAATCGGACTTATCACAATGAGTGCAGCTATAGTGGATCTGATACTCCAAATAATTTTTAAAAATAAGAAAACGTTAAACCTGATTGGAATTCTAGTTGTGTTAGTATATTTATATGGAATCTTTTACGCGTAATGAAAAAACTAAAAGAGGCAGATTTATATCAAAGTGAACTGATTAAAGTAAGTGGTAAGCTCGTTGACCGCTACAATTGCTGCTTATTAAAACTGGGCTTTACAGCGACCAAACTCACAACATTTTCTGTTGATGGAATTGGCTGGAGTCCTGAGATTGCCAAAGAGAAAGATGATGTTCACTACCTCAATAACGGGGAAGCTAACTCTCATGGGATTATTATTACCCCTCAGCAAAAAGGACTACCTGTTTACACTCCTTTTCATTCATTTGACCGGGAACTGATGAAATTGGTATTTAAAACCTATGGAAATCAAATTTCTGACATCACTCGCGATTGTGCCATCTACCTCGACTTCGATCAAAAAATTGATGTGTTTTACGAGCCTCTCGATGTCATGAAATACAGAGATGTAACGATCCATTTTCACTTGATCAACGATTTAGACAAAGCCCAAAAAGAACAGCTTAAGCTCATTGACTATTTTCAGCAAGATCACAATTTTATCGATGAAGAAGTCCACCAAAAACTTTTAGACTCCGCAAAACAATACGGAGATCTAAGAAATAGAGACCTTAAGCTAGATGAGCTGCACTTCACAACAGACTCATTTTATACAAGAGCTTTCGGAGGCATGTATCTGTTACGTGATTTTACCTCACCGATATTAATTTTTGAAAATGAAGCATCTTATGATGAAGCTATCAAAAACAGAAAGAAGCGCATTACCATCTGTCATATTGCAGACAGTGATCTCTCAGCAACATTACAGGCACATTCTATCGTACAGATCAATTTAGAAAAAGGGATTCACGAAGAGAGGTACCAACGGATAAAAAGGTACATGCTAATGAATTCATTGGACAATACAACACACCCCATCAAAGAAATTTTACAGAGTAAGTCCCTGTTCAAAAGCTACCTCAATAAGATCGCTATTGAAGACCGAAAAAAAATTATGGGTGTAGAGATTTATCTTGAAAAACGAAGAGAAAATCCTCTCATAAAAATGAAGGATGTAATAGACGAACAACTCCTGCACGCCATGTACATCCCACATCCGAAGTTAAAGCCAAATCATCAAGACCTCATTTGGAAATTATTGGTAAATATTTCACCAAAAGATATTTTACTTGTGTACTGGTATGACAAAGAAGAGTTTTATAAGCAGTACAAAACTTGGGATGAATCTACCAAAGACTGGGTAATTGAAACGATACGTAACAATTTTTTAAATTTAGAGACAAATAAACAGCGTGTTTAGAGGTTTGGAACTCTGATCAACAATCAAAAAATACATTATATGAGGACTCAAGCCCAACATCCATCGAATCCGATCAAATAAGAGTAGTATGATACTAGAGTTTACCATCTTTGTTGCAGCAATTCTATTAGGAATAGTCTTGTATTGGAGAGAATCCAAAGGAAACAAAGCCTATCGATTTTTGAATAAAATCATGAATTCAAAAGAACTGCAAATGAAACCTGAAGATCAAACAGGATTTGTTTTTCAACAGAAATTTTTGCTACGACTCGTATTTATCACAGCTTTATTCCTTATAATCTTACTTTTATTCCGTGTGATATTTCTCATAGATACTGTATTTGTTTCGTTGTTTATATCGAGCATTGCAGGAACACTTATTGGAACCTATGTTGCTGGGCTGGTCATTAAAGCAGAAAAGGTGATAGACGAAAAATCGGGAGAATTTGGCGAAATGGTGAGTGAAACCTATCAGAAAGGAAAGAAATTTATAGATGATCTTACAGGAGATAAAGAACAAGAAAAAGCAGCCTCTAATCGAGCAGAGACATCTTCAGAAAAGGCATCTGAAAAATCAGAAAAAAGTGCTCGCGAAAGACTAAAGGATAAAGGACTGTTATAAAAAAAGAACCATGATAAAAAGATATTGGCAGAGAGGACTTAAGCAAAAAATTATGGTCATTGGTGTTGGGATTGTTGTGTTGTTATCACTCTTTATTTTAAGAGATGACTATCAGCCCTTGTTGCTGTTTTTACGTAAATATATATTCGTTGTACTTCTGAGTCTCACGGTACTCTTTTTCGGAATTCGCCAATTTCGAAGATCACCAAGTGCTGGTAGACGATTGGGAATTCTAGGACTTTTGGTCACTTTTTTTGGACTTCTCTACACTGTAGGTTGGCACCTTATGCTCTATGATTATATGAAAACCTATAATGTGTTCAAGAGTCTAAATAAGGTAGAGGTTAATACACTACCATTAACTCAAAACGAACGCATTCAACCCTTGAGGAACGTTTTTTCAATGGCCAATGAATCTGTGGGAGAGACCAAGGATGTTTCTATACCTAGACTCGTCAGAATTGATAGTATCAATCGATGGACCATGGCAATCCAACCCTCAGAAAAATACCTCTGGCAGCGGATCAACGACCATATAGAAGAGGTGTTTTCTGTATCCAGCACCACACCTTTCCCTAGGTTTTCTAATGAAAATAGAATCTCAGTCACCTTTTCCATAGGAGAATCATTAAAGTTTAGCAGAAATACCTACAATGCCGTTGTTCAGCGATTCAATATCGCTCAGCTTTTTACCACGGAACCGGGTGATACCTATTATATGAAAAATGACGAAGGAAAGTGGGTGCAGATCGTTAGCCTCATCCGATGGAAAGGTTTTTTCTTCCCATATCCCACCTTTGGAGGTGTAATGGTTATCGAACGAGGAACACATGATTTTTCCGATTATCTAGAACGGGTATTCATTGGAAAAGGCACGTATATTA
>JABSPP010000077.1 GCA_013214275.1 Flavobacteriaceae bacterium | reverse complement strand
ACATCGGGAATTCGATGGGCTTTAATAGGAATCGTATGCTTAGAAACTTCGCTATTGGATGTTAATTTCCAGTCCATGAAACTATCCTGATGAACACCTTGAGAAGCTGTTGATAGGTGATACTTAAGAATCTTATCAGCATAATCATCCTTCAAATATTGAGCAGACAAACGTTTTGTAACATCTTTGAGCTTTAAAGATTCTCTAAGCGAAGCTGCTATTTGATTCACAAACATCGTTTGTGACTTTAAAATCCCTGTAACGATATCTTTCATCGCGCGATGTTCAGGCTTGCTCATCGATCTAACATTCGAAAAATAGTCACTCATTTGGATTTGTATCTTTTTTGTTAGTATATTGCTCATGGAACTGTTTTTTAGATGTGTTTTTGTTTTTTTTATTCACCTACAAAATACAACTTTTAAAACAGTTTTTCATTTTTTTATCATGCTAAATCCTCAGTAAAATCAATACTTAACAGATTGTTGAATCAAATTTTCGGGGGATGGCTAAATAGTTATTTAGATTATTTTGGAATTGGATACAAACATCCAGTTGTAGAAAAAAAAGATCGTAATCTAAAATACAAAAAAATCGTAAGGGTCAAGGGACCTCTTTGGAGTGGAATTGATGACTATGATGAGATGCTGAAATATTTTAAAAAGGCATTGCCTAAAACTGACAAAGGCACCTTGGTGATTTTAGAAAATGCATTACGCATTCATCCATTTCAAACAATTCCTTGGTTTCAGGAAGGTAAATTAAAACGAGATGTCTTTTCTGAAATTCAACAAGAAATATCACAGAATTTTAATGATCAACATTCGATAAGGGTAACCAAATCAAATAGACCGCTTGAAGTTGCCTTGCATATTAACAGGGGAACAGATTATAATAGAGAAAAATTTCCACAACACTTTACAAGCCCGTTTGCAGTGCGATATATGTTTGGGATGGACTATTATGAAAACATTCTAATTCATATAGAAAAAGCATTCGGAATAGACAATGTTGTATCTCGTATATATACAGAAAAAGAAAACTCAGAAGATATTTTAGAACGTTTTGATCGCAGAAAAAACACAACTGTTCTAATTGGATCTAACCGAGAGGAAAAAAACTATGACCAGATCCATTCTATTTTTAAGTCCTTTGTTGAAGCAGATATTTTAGTTTGCTCTAATAGTAGTTTTTCTGTAATGTGTGCTTATTACCGTAAAGACAAAAAAACAGTATATCATCCTCATCTTCAACTAAAGCATCTGCCAGAACCTAATTATCTAAAAACTGATCAGGAAGGAAACCTAAGTATAGAATTGCTGCAGCAAGAAGTAAAAACGACACTCTTTGATGTCTCTCCAATAAAAGCAATGATTCGATAACAAAAAGAATGACTACGAAATGATATAGAATACTTGTCCTATGTAGTGAATTAACGATTAGCCTATCATGGTTGTAGTATTAAATAAATTGTATTCACATGTCACCCATGCTTGCATTCTACCGACTGCTCAACCACTCATTCTTCTGTGACTCCAAGCATATGCCTAGCTGTGAAGAATGAATAAGATAAACCCATTGAGTTGTTCCGATTTTGTATGTTTGTGATATCACCGATTTGATCTGATTTTAACATACAATACAACCTGATGCCGCAGACCACATTAATTTCTTTTTTTAAATACACTGGTTTCAGGAATCGATGGAATGCTTTAGGCAGGATGGGCAGACCTCCAATTGTTCAAAAAGAAGTGGCAGGGTTATCGTTTTTTAAGCCCCTAGGCACAGGAAGTGGCAACGGATTTTCAATCAAACCAGATTTTTCCACTTATGGATTTGTCGCTGTCTTTAATACTGAAGAACTGGCGAGAGCATTTCTTAAAACACCTGTAATACAAGTCTATACCAAAACAGCAACAGCACACAGTCATGTTCTAATGCATACCACCAAAAGTCATGGTCAGTGGAGCAAACAAGAACCCTTTAAATCCTCGGTAAAATTTGAGCTTTCCAAACCCATAGCCGTTATTACCAGAGCAACAATACGACCAAAACTCGCCTATAAATTTTGGAGAAATGTGCCTTCAGTTTCAAAATCAATGGAAGGATATGATGCATTACTTTTTTCGAAGGGCATTGGTGAGTTCCCCTTGCTAATGCAGGCAACATATTCGCTGTGGTCCAATGCAAAAGCCATGATGAATTACGCTTATCAAAATCCAAAACACGCAGAAATGGTAAAAAAAACCCGTGAATTGGGGTGGTATTCAGAAGAATTATTTGCGCGTTTTCACCCCTTTTATCAAGAAGGTAATTTAATTCCGCTCTTTTTGTAATCTTTCTTGTACAGCCTAATTTCTATGACCACTTTTGGTGCCAAAATTACGGTCGCCAGCATCGTGGGAATCGCCATCAATGCAAAAGCACCATCGATTAAGCTAATCATTGTTTTTAAGTCTGAAGTCGCCCCTAAAACAATACTCAATATGAACAGATAGTTATAGAGATATTTGTATTTCGCTCCCACTATAAACGACAGTGATTTTGTGCCATAGTAGGAATATGAAAACAAAGAAGAAATACTAAAAACAGCAATACAGACCATCAAAATATATTGTCCAACACCAGGAATCGCTTCTGAAAATGCATTGGCGGTTAGGGTAACCCCGTCGCTCCCTCTTGTTTCCCAAACGCCAGTAACTAAAATCGTTAAAGCCGTTAAGGTACAAACAACAATGGTATCTATAAAAGGTCCCAGCATGGCTACTAATCCCTCTCTAACAGGCTCAGCTGTCTTTGCTGCTCCGTGTGCCATGGGAGCTGTTCCTATTCCCGCTTCATTAGAAAATGCTCCGCGTTTAATTCCTGTGATGATTAAGGCTCCCAAAACTCCGCCAAACAATGCTTCTTTATCAGGATTCATATAGTCTCCTAAAAAAGCATCAGTAAAAATCATTCCCAAATACTTTGGAACTCTATCCGCATATACAAAAAGCACCACGCTAACTAACATAAAGTACAATAATACCATAGAAGGAACCAGCTTTGCAGTTACCTTCCCAATGCGCTTCAGTCCTCCAAGAATAACAAAAGACGTAACGATCACCAAAAAGAGACCAAATGCCAAATTAGTCCATAGATCTACCTCAATATTATTGGGGATTAGCAGAATATCGTTGACCGCTTGGGTTAGTTGATTCACGTTAAAAACAGGCAAGGCACCGATCATCGCACACAAACTAAAAAAAATTGCAAGTGGCTTCCATTTGTCTCCCAGTCCCTCAGTGATAAAGTACATAGGGCCTCCTTGCAATTCTCCAGCACTGTCTTTACCTCGATAAAGTACTGCCAAAGTTGATGTAAAAAATTTGGTAGCCATTCCTACAATAGCACTTACCCACATCCAGAAGATAGCTCCTGGGCCTCCCGCTGCAATGGCCACAGCCACACCCGAAATATTTCCCATTCCAACTGTTGCAGACAATGCTGTAGTTAGCGCTTGAAAGTGGCTAATTTGTCCTGGGTCATTAGGATCATCATAGGTTCCTCTAAGCACTTGAATGGCATGACCAAAAAATCTAAAGGGAAAAAATTGGGAGCGAAATAACAGGTACAACCCGCCACCAATTAATAAAATAAGGAGTGGAAGTCCCCAGACAAAAGAAGCAAAATCTTTGATGAGATCTTCAATAAAAATCATTCAAAAAATACTTTTGATACCGTTTTTGTAACATTCAATTCAACAGTTCTTCCCAGAATGAGTGCTCTGTTGTCAGGTTCGTGACCTGCTGGAAAACCGAATACAATGGGGAAATTGTAATCAGAAGTTGCATCCAAAATCAATCGCTCAATGGAACTTCCCCATTTGGTAGTATTTACTTTAATATTGCTGATATCACCAATAACAAGTCCCTGTAAATGTTGAAAATAGCCCGCTCTTTTCAAGCTCTGGAGCATTCTATCTATCGCGTATTTATATTCTCCAATTTCTTCAATAAATAGAATCTTATTTTTAGTGTCCAGCTGACTTTCGCTTCCTAACATAGAAGCCAAAATAGAAAGGTTTCCACCTACCAATTGCCCCTTCGCATTCCCCGTAATATTGTAAGCAGATGAGGGGATTTCATAGTGTAATTCTTCACCAAAAAGTACTTTCCTGAGTGTTTCTTTGCTTTTTGCTGCTTCCTCAGCATCAAAAAACATACTGGTACCCATTATCGCATGAATGCTCTCCACACTTAAATTAGAAACATGGCTGTGAAGAGCAGTAATATCAGAATATCCAATGATCCATTTCGGAGACTGCTTAAACACTTTAAAATCTAAACGGTCTATGATTCTCACCGAACCATAACCGCCTCTAGCTGCCCATATTGCTTTGATATTTGGATTGTCTAATGCTGCCTGAAAATCACTCGTTCTCTCTTGATCAGATCCTGCAAAATGATGGTGTTGGTTGAATACATGCTTTCCTATAATGACCTTTAAACCCCATTGCTCTGCCAGTTGTTTTGCCTGATGGATCAGCTCTTCTTTATCTTTCAAGATTCCAGCGGGAGCTACAATGGCAATCGAATCTCCAGATTGCAGATATTTTGGTGTTTTTAATTTCATTTCAACTGAAAGGAATAGCATCATCTGGTTGCTGTGCAAAAGTGATGAAATTTACTGCTGCTAAAAGCAAGAGTACAACATATTGTTTTCTTAAAAAGGGCATACGATTCCTTTAGGTAAATGTACACGATTTTTTTTATTTGAAAATCCGCAGAAACTATATTGACTGACGAATCCTAGACTCTTGAATAAATTTGGGAAAACAGGTTCAAAAGAAACTTAAGGTGGTACTTTGAAAAATTCTTTTAAACCTTTAACAAAAAATGAGGTCTGATCTAATATTATTAACCACTGTAAAATGAGTCTAGGTAAATTAAACCCCTGCACAGCGACTGTTCAAGTCTCGGTTGATATTCTCATTGATCAGATAATTCGTTTAAATTTAAACGTGCGGAACAACTATAGACGATTAAGCTTAGAAAAGGGACAATATCCGCAGAGCAACTTCGATAGAAGTCCTCTAGTCTTTTTTTGGTTTTCAATCAATCCAAAATTAGTATATTATAGACCCTAAATGTGATTATAACATCATTTTAAATGACTACAGATCCCTGCAATACCGATTCTCTGGCAACCTATATCCCAAGTAGCAGTAAGCCTTGGAACATGAGACGTGTAAATCACCTATATAGACGATTGGGCTTTGGTGTGGATATGAATGGTATTCACGCTGCGCTTGAGAGCACGCCAGAAGATCTTATTGATTCGTTCATAGATCAAGCAATCAATATGCCTCCAACACCTGCTCCAAGCTGGGCAAACATGACGTATTCTGATTACATTGATAATGGATTGGATTTTAATGTGGAAACCCAAAACAATCAACAAGAGTGGAAATTACAAACGCTAAACGATCTGTTGAACGATGGTTTAAGAGGTCGGATTACACTTTTTTGGCATAATCATTTTGTAACTGAATTAGAAAGTTATTATTGCTCTAGTTATCTCTACAGCTATTATCATCTTTTACAGACTCATTGCCTCGGTGATTTCAAAGAGTTTGTTAGGGAAATGGGACTAAATGAAGCTATGCTAATATATCTTAATGGGTTTGAAAATACATCTCAAGAGCCCAATGAAAATTATGCTCGGGAACTCTACGAACTATTTACACTTTGTGTTGACAATGGATATACACAAACAGACATTGAAGAAACTTCTAGAGCACTTACAGGGTATAATCATTGGGATGATTTTTGTGATCAAATTTATTTTAACTCCAGTACTTTTGACAGCGCCAATAAAACCATTTTTGGACAAGAGGGAAACTGGGGATATGATGATGTTATTACCATTTTATTTGAGCAAAAAAATACATTAATCGCCAAATTTATTTGTGCCAAAATCTATAAGTACTTTGTAAGTCCTGAAATCAATGAGGCTATTGTGGATGATCTTGCCTCTACATTTGGTGCCGATTTTAATATTGCCAATTTGCTCAGAAGGTTATTTAAAAGTGAACACTTTTTTGCTGATGAAGCCATAGGAACTATCGTCAAAAGTCCCTATGATTTGACACACAACTTTCTTCTAACCACTAATTTTACAGTCAATCAAGAAGACATTGGAGCAATCTTTTATTACAATATGTTAGCTGGACAAGAGCTTTTCAATCCTGTAGATGTTGCAGGATGGCAGGGAGATCAAGATTGGATTAACTCCAGTACCTTGGGAGGACGCTGGCTAGGATTGGAAAATTTTATTTGGTACACATGGAATCATTACCAAGAAGAGTTAAGAGATTTTGCTATAGCAACTAGTGATTACAGTAATGATCCCGCCTTCATCACCAAAAGTATCATTGATCGTTTTGTGCCAAATGAGCTTTACACATTATCTGATTATGATGTGGCAACAGATATTTTTAAAGCAGAAATCCCTCAAAATTATTACGATGATGGGAGCTGGAACCTCAACTGGGATACAGTTCCATATCAATTAGTGCTTCTGTTTTTACATCTGACAAAAATTCCTGAATTCCAATTAAAATAACGATCATGTGTGATTATCATCCCAAACATAAAGCAACAACACAGGATATCCACAATCAGGAGCACAAGCAGTGGAGCAGGCGTTCATTTTTGCAAGCACTAGGGCTTGTGGGAGGAGGATCTATTTTATTGGGTGCTAAAAGTATTTCTGCTTCAGTTCCATCGCCCTTGGCCTCCGCTTTAACAAATAGTGAGTCAGATCGTATTTTGGTTTTAATCAGGCTTAAAGGAGGTAATGACGGATTGAATACCATTGTTCCTATTTACGACTATGATCGTTATGCAAATTTACGACCAACTTTAAAGTTAGATGAGTCAAGTCTATACCATTTATCAGATGATTTTGGTCTTCCCAGCTTTATGAGTGACCTGCAATCTATGTGGGGAGATGGTGCCATGAAAGTGGTTCATGGTGTGGGTTACGATCATTCGAGTTTATCTCATTTTTCGGGATCTGATATCTGGGCTTCAACAGACCTCAATGAAAGTGTACAGACAGGCTGGTGGGGAAGACACTTTGAAGAATTGTATCCCGATTATCTCGTAACTCCACCAGAAATTCCTCCTGCTATTCAAATAGGAAGTGTTGGCAACCTTATTTTTGATGGGACAGTGAATAACTATGCCTTTTCTGTTGCCAATCCAAATCAGTTGGAGTCAATTGCTGAGAGTGGAATTATACACGATATGACTGATCTTCCCGATTGTACCTATGGAAATCAGTTAGCTTTTATGAGAGGGGTTACCAATACCACCTACAATTATGCTGGTGTCATCCACGATGCGTATTCAAATTCAAGTAATGCCGTTGAGTATGCTGACAATGATCTAGGTCAGCAGCTAGCCCTTATGTTTGTACTATCTAAACCAAAGTTAAGTGTTTATCTTTCCATCAATATCATACAAATACGACAATCA
>JABSPP010000076.1 GCA_013214275.1 Flavobacteriaceae bacterium | reverse complement strand
ACCATTGTAGTCGCAACGCATGGAATCATTAAAAAAACGCAGAAAACACCGAAAAAAGAAATTGACAAAGCGACCGAATTGATGAACAAATATTTTGAAAGCAAAAACAAGAAGTAATGAAAACGTACTCACTTGACGAGGCAAAGGACAAATACCTTGGAAAAAAAGGAACGGCAGAGAGAGATGCTTATGAAAACGAATTGCGACTTGACCTAATCGGTGAAGCAATCAAACAAGCCCGTAAGGAAAGAAACCTGACCCAAACTCAACTCGGAGAATTAATAGGAGTGAAAAAAGCTCAGATTTCAAAAATCGAGAACAACCTTACCGATGCAAGATTTGAGACAATTTTGAAGGTATTCAGAGCATTAAACGCAAAAATCAATTTTAATGTGGAATTGCTTAACCAAAAAATGGACTTGGCGACCGAATAAAAAGTACTACGCACAATAACTAAGCGTATGTTGCGCCGATAGGCCAGCGATATACGCTCTGTTGACAGATCTGTGTTGATTTTCAGTGACTTAAGGGTGCTACTGTAAACCCCTCCAAAATGGGAAGGTCACCACTTGACAATCACAGTGGCAATATTTCAATTGACTTCCATTTTACAGCTTGTAAAAATTAGCGAACAAAAAACAATGAACGGGAACTTATTTAGCTTCTCTGAACATTGGGAGTCTAAATGTCGCGTTAGGGATGGCAGCGGCATCCTTTTTTGTCCTGAACAGGCAAAAAAGATAGAGCGGAGAGCCCGACCCGCAGGGAAACGCCCTAAAACAGCACGGAATTGTTTACATTGCCTCGATCTCTTTGAGTAACTGCTTTGTTTCTGGCAATGGTGCAACTCCGTATTCTTCTTCTAAAACAATTTCACATTTCATATATGCTTTGATGGCCTGGGGGCGGTTTCCCTTTATAAGATAGGCTTTCATTTGGATTCTGTAGGCATCTTCCCAAGTGTTGTCTATTGCCAAGGCAGCTTCTACGAGACGGATGCTCTCTAGTGGTTTTTGATGAAGGATGATTTCTGCTAGGCTTATGTAGGCTCCCAAGATAAGCAACTGAGTTTTTTCTCTTTCTTCGGAAGACCAATCTGCATAGATTCGGTTGGGAAGATAGATTCCTTGGTAGAGTTCTATGGCTTTTTTATAGGCTTTTTCTGCGATATGATCGTCGTTATACAGGGCTTCGTTCCCCAAAATAATGTATTTTTCTAAAAGATCTACGTCTATCCAAACCTTCTCTAGATGGAGGCGATAGCTCACGCCTTGTCGAATAATATATTGTGGTGCTGTTCTGGATGGTCTTTGAGGTTCTAATGCCTTATGAATCCCGTGGAGCGCTACTTTAAAATCACGATCACTCCAGTCTTCCCATAAATCGTCCATGATCTTTTCTTTGTGAAGTGCATTTCTGGAACGATAGGAAATAAGGTATTGCAGCAACTGAATGGTTTTATCACGACCAAATTCTTTGGAAGATAGCAAGGTATCGTTGCGCCACACCGAAAACTGCCCCAGTGTACGAATGCGAATAGAAGCACGCACATACAGGTGATTGAGTTGTTCTAGTGTATCGGATAATGCTGTCATAAAAAAGAGTTTGTTGACTGCTGTAATTTATTTTTTAGGGTTTAGTTGTTACTAATTATTGGATGTTTTATTTGAGAGAACTTTTTGAAGTCCTGCTTTGGAATTTCTTTTAAACATATAATCCGTGATGTTAAGACACATACCGACAGACTCAAAAGCAGGACTCGACATAACAGGGGTTTTGGGATCTGAAGAACAGTACTTCGGAGATTGACGTCTGTAGGACGAGAGGAAACGAGTAAACGATTCTTGTGCTTATCCTGTAAGGACCTTTGGTTTGAAGAAATTCTTTATTCATTTCTTTTTGTTGGGGTGTTGAGTTTTACTAGGCTGATCCTTCTTTGATGGTTTTATGAAGTTTTTTGAATTCTTCTGTTAGAGAATCGATACTTTCTTGGAGCTTGTGATAGTCGGCTCTGGAAGCTTTTCGCCATTGATCAAAAGGGATTTTTTCGCTGATCTCTTCGCCTAAATTTTCAAACTGGTCTTGTATCTGTTCTTGTAGGTTAGAGAACTGTTTCTTAGGGTTTTTAATGGTTTCTTTAATGAAGTGAGGTCCGGCTTGTTTCATGGTCTGCCACATGGCAAAGCTCTTCTGCAAGATGGATTCTTGTTCTTCTTTGCTTTCATCTTTGGTAGCCTTACTGGTAAGTTCGGCAAGTCGTTCTTGCATAAAAACTAGGGCATCGTTAAAATCGGTGAAGTATTGTTCGTCCCCTCCTTGAATATGACTAATTTTTCCCCTCCATTGTAGGTTAGCATCTCCATTTTCTTTAAAAATCTGCTGGTTGAAACGCACCATAAAAGAAGCGTTCTGATCTTGTTTTTTCGACATTATCTGTGTGTTTATCCTGGTTCTTTTTCAGAACCTGTTTCTATATTTAATAATCCTCTAAAGGCATCATACACCGTACTGCCTTCGTATAAAACTTTATATACTTCTTCTGAGATAGGCATGGGAACCTTGTAATCGCGTGCAAGTTCCATGACCACTTTAGCAGTCTTTACTCCTTCAGCAACCTCATTCATCTCTTTGACGATCTGATCTAAACTTTTGCCTTTGCCTAGCTGAAACCCCACGTGGTGATTTCTACTTTTTGAGCTAGAACAGGTTGCCACTAGATCACCCATACCTGCTAGACCAGCAAAGGTACTTTTCTTTCCTCCCATGGCTACACCCAAGCGAGTTAATTCTGCCAGTCCACGTGTAATGAGGGCTGCCCGTGTATTATCCCCTGCATTAACACCATCTCCCATTCCTGTGGCGATGGTCATAATATTTTTTAAGGCGCCGCCAAATTCACAACCAATAACATCGGTATTGGTATATACTCGAAATAGACCAGAGGTAAACACCGTTTTTAGTTTTTTGGCAATGCTGTCATCTACCGTGGCTATTACGGCAGCAGCAGCTTTTCCAAAGTGAATTTCCTTGGCTAGGTTAGGACCTGTCAGTACGCCAACAGGGTGACCAGGCATGATCTCTTCTATGATTGCAGTCATTCTTTTTTTGGTGGCAATCTCCAGTCCTTTAGCGAGGCTGATAATGGGAACCCAAGGGCGAATGTGTTCTTTTGCTTGCAGTAACACAGACCGAAAGCTTTGTGAGGGAACACCCATAACAATGACATCGGCATTTTTTACGGTGTCCTCAATGGTATAGGCTGCTTTGAGCGTTGGAGTGAGTTTTGCGTTGGGCAAATACGTTTCGTTGGGAGGGTGTGCGTTAATTTCGGTGACAGTCTTGGGGTTTCTAGCCCAAACGGTGGCTTCTGCATTTTTGGCAACAATGGATGCTACGGTGGTTCCCCATGAGCCGCCACCAAGAATTCCTACGTTTAATTTCATTGTTTAATGGGTTGGTTGTTATGCTTCTAATTCTTTTACAAATAAATGACGCACCTCTTCTATATGTTTGTCGAGGTGTTTTTTCTTCCATTCGGAGGTATCTACAGGATCCAGAACAACAACTTCGATGTGTGTTGGTCTAAATACCGAACTGCCTTTTGGTAATGCCATATAGGCATTTTTAATTACAACAGGGATGATGGGAACACCCGCATTTATAGCCAGATGAAAAGCGCCTTTTTTAAATGTACCCAGTTCTTTACTTCCGCTTCTGGTGCCTTCTGGTGCAATTACAACGGATATTCCTGTCTTGATTACTTCTGAAGCGTGCTGCATAGATTTTAGTGCTTTTTCTTTATTGGAGCGATCAATAAATATGGCTCCCAGCGCCTTGAATACAGGTCCGAAAGGACTTAGTTCTAATTCTTTTTTTGCAACAGCTGTTATATCTTTCCTGAGCAACTTAGATAAGATAAAAAAGTCGGCTGACGATTGATGGTTAAAACAGAAAACAGCAGGACGGTAGTCGTAGAGGTTCTGTTTTCCTTTCACAGCGATGTCTAACCCAGCAAATTTAGTTCCTAGATCTCCAAGAGTAGCAATAGTTGCATTGATGCCCTCTTGTTGTGACATGGCAAAGGCTCCTCTTACAATCCCGTTGAGTATGGCAGGGTAAAAACTTGCAGCTGCCAGTCCGGTTCTAAATCTATTGATGAAGGGAGTCCCTCCATTTTCATTGAAACGCAGGATGGCCCAATCGTTTTCAAAAGCAACTTGCGACAGTCTTGTATCTGGATTTACGGCATGTGGTTTCCCAACGATTTCCAGCAACGGATAGTCATCGAAACTATCGGTATAAAAGAAGCTTTTTGAAAGATCGATATGATGTTCTTTGGCGAACTTTTTCCCTGCATCAGCCTTGCCTTCTCCCCAGCACATGGTCTCTATTCTTCCTGTAAAACGCCCTTTTCTGACTTCCATTTCTGTACAGTAGATATTGGATATCCCCAGTTCGTCTGCTATAGGCTGGACTTGATATATTGTTGCTGCAGAAATAATGACAATCTGATGTCCTTTTTCTAGATGGAATTTGATGAGTTCGCGAGACTCAGGGTAGATGGTCTCAGATAAATGTTTTGCATATACTTGCTTCCCTAGTTCGGTAAACTCCTTTTCTTTGATGCCTCTAACACCCAAAGCAGACAGTTTTGTGAGCACTTCAAAATCTCGAGTTCCAGCTCCATAAAGGAGCATGGCGGCGAATTGCAGCAGCAATTCTTTTGTTTTTGTTTTTCCACTAAGCAGTCGAGACTGTACAAATTTCTTTGCTGAAAAATCGTTGATCAGGGTTCTATCTAAATCGAAGAAAGCTGCAATATGAGGTCCTTCTTCTTGGTCTTTAAAATTTTTTACAATGGGATTACTATTGGTACCGGGAACCTTTCTTGAGATACTTTCTTGTTCTTGCTGATCTTTTTCAGTCGCTTTTTTCTGTGCTCTTATCTCTAATTTTTGGAGCTGACCTAATCGGTCTGTTAGATCTTCCAGTTCTGACATCCATCGGTTTAACCCCTCGTAATTTAGCTTCCCATTTGATGGGATGAGTTTTGCATTTCTGGCAAATCGCAAGCCGCTCATCAAAAAGGGTTTTGATACACTGTCTAGCCTAGATATTCGCGACTGCCAGTGAAGTTCTTTGCCTCTAAAAAGACAGAGATCGATGAATTCAGAATCGATAAAATCATCTTCTAAGTCCCATGAGTCCAGGGTATGGCAGACCACTTTATTAGCCTCTAGGTAAACGAGAAGCAGTCCTTTTGAGACATATAATTCTTGCTTTTTAAGTAAGTTGTCAATATCTCCTTCAGGATTTGCAATGATCGTCCTCCAATTCCGATCAAAAAGCTGAAGTTCGTGTTCGATTTCTGATGAAAACTGCGACTTATTGGTGTAGAAAAACTCAAATTTAAATTGATTGCGCAAATGCATGATCTCTTCCCAAAAATGAATGATTCTATGAGAAGAATTGTCATCTTTAATCTTCATTAATGCCATTTCTATAAAAGCCCTATGATACAAATGACTGGCAGACATATTTGCATAGTAAGTTGCAGATAGATATTCGTTAGGAGCCAAGCTATATTGCATTTTTCTCCCTGCTTTACTTTTTTGGATGAGGTGAGCTCCTTGCAGCAGGTTGAGTGCTCTCTGCACGGTAACACTTACCTTACTTCCTCGATCTATCAGTACATCTTCTTTTCGCTGCCCTATGTAGTTCATTAACCTTATGACATTGGCTTCAATCTCTTTTTTGGTCAATGCAAAATTATTGAGAAGGGCATTACATACAATAGAAACAGTGGTTACAGGAGTAATAATATTGGCCTTATGTATGAGTTCAAAAGCAAAACGAGGTAATTTATTTTTATCGGCATAACTCTGGTCTTCGTCGTCTGGAATGATTGCATTTTTATGTTCACTCACATCCACAGGTGCTCCAAAACGAATTGAGGCTCGACCATATTTATGACCTAAATTTTTGAGATATCTTCCAAAGAGTGCTAGATTTTCAGATTGCTTTCCTTTTCCTTTTCCTTTTCCTTCCTCTGTCATCTCCTTTACATCGGGAATCAGATCATATACAATAGACACGGGAACGTACTTAATCTCTCTAGAACTTTCCTGCTCTCCTTCTAAAATATATTTCAATATCCCCATTTTTGGGTACACAATTTTTCCTGTTCGAGAGCGTGTACCTTCTATATTCCAAGTAAGGTGTTCTCCTTTGTCAATGAGTGTGGCAATATAATGACGGAGAGATACCTTGTAAACAGGGTCATCCTTAAAACTCCTACGCAAGAAGATAAGACCAGAGCTTTTCCCTAGTTGTTTGATGCCTGGCATAGCAAGATTAATGCCTCCAAAAAAGTAAGGAACAGGCATGCCATATCGGTAAAGGGTATGAATTAAGACAACAGTATCCAAATAGGTTTTGTGGGTGAGAATAAAAGCAACAGAATTTTTTCGCATCAACTTCATTAGCCTTTTTACCTCCTGAGGATCAACATCTATTGTGTCTTCGTAAGCTCTGGAGAGCATATACTCAAACCCCTTAAAAGTTGCTATGTTCGCAAGAGGGTTCTGATCTGCATATAGTTCTGATATGCAGTTTTTAGCTTCTTTTAGAACATCGTCTAGCGAACGTTTTTGCTCTGCTGCTATCCGTTCTAATTCTTCTTTGAATTTTGGTTGGTCACAAATACGTTCTACAGACATTAATCGATTTTCTTTTCTAGTGTTATGTTGATCAAAGTTGATAAAATCATCAGAATATGCTTGTTGGTATCGAAATCAAATCGTTAAAAATGACTTTTTTTTCTCGTCCCCAGAATTTTGGAAAGAACAATTGCTCAACATTACTGATGAATTTGCTCGTTTTTGTATCACTAGCATCTTCTAAAAGGGTGTTGGCTATGGTTACCAGTACAGAAGCATTGGCTCCTAATCCCATGTGACTGCCATATACTTCAACATTCTTGATATTGGCATCTATAGTTTCTGCTTCCATACAGTTTTTCCAAGGAACCAAACCGTCGGTTTTTGTATAGATACAGGTAACGGGAACTCGTGGAATCTCTTCTAGCTCCTTTAGAAATTTACCATTGCGTTCTCTTAAAGTTCTACCCCGAAGAAATTCTAACATTTTCACTAAGGGCGTCTGCATATTTTTAACGCCCCAGACTGGTGAACCAATGGTGATGAGTCTTTCCACTTTGTCAGGATACCGATTGGCAATGATTTTAGCAAAAATTCCACCGCCAGACCAGCCTACAAGGCTTACCTTTTGATGGTGCTTTTGATAACGAAACAGATTTATATCAACTAAGTTTATTTGGAAGCGCTGCACGATTTGTTGTTGTAAAAGAAGGAAGCCAGTTAGTGCCAAAAATGATAAGCAATGATGCGAATTTAGAAATTACAGTACAGCATCATCCAACACGATTTGAAATCAATTCCTTTACAGTTCGTGATACTAATGGAACCTTATATACTTTAGACATTCCAGAAACAACAGCATCATCAAGTTGGTCAATAAGTAAAAAACAAAAT
>JABSPP010000075.1 GCA_013214275.1 Flavobacteriaceae bacterium | reverse complement strand
ATCTATTCTGAATTTTCATTCTGTAAAACTAGTAGAGGGCTCTGTTAATCCAATGCTAGGAAGAAAAAATGACAAGCCAATACTTTTTCTTGCTCTAATAAACCACCATAAAAGTCTGTGACCCTGTAAAGCTGCATTGCATTGACTGAAACACCTAGAAGATTCGATAAAACTTCATGACCATCTCCATAACAATCGTTTTGTCCAATATAAATCATTTTGTCTTGCATATAGGGACTTATCTTAAATCCATTGACTTTTTCACTAAAGGGATGAGTGTTGTTAATCTCTAT
Source organism: Flavobacteriaceae bacterium (assembly GCA_013214275.1). Lineage (GTDB taxonomy): Bacteria > Bacteroidota > Bacteroidia > Flavobacteriales > Flavobacteriaceae > Polaribacter. Next base: position 7,264 of record JABSPP010000075.1, on the reverse strand, counting down.
CTTTCCGTAACGTGATAAGTTTTTTTTTACGCCTGTCTCTAGATGGTTCGCTTATACTTCTCTCTAAAACCTCTCGACCATAGTCCGTCCATATTTGATCAAAAGTCTTTTCGTAATCATAGTAACTCTTAATGTTTGATAATTTTGCTATCGCTTGATAACGCTTCTTGGCTTGGGCTAAAAATTCCTCTTCGCTTATCATAATAGTGTCGCTTTTAAAGTTAAGCCTTAAAAATAACTATTTCGCGACAAAATGTTATGCACCCGGAAGAACATACACAGCGGAGCGGAATCAGGGAAATTTTACCTTAAAAAGAATAACAAAAAGCGGGACAGAGACACTGACCGATATTCTATCTAACTCAGGCTTTAAGAGATTGCTCAATGGAAACCCCATGCAAGTATTAGATTCCATGACAAAAAAGTACAGCGAATCTGTGAATTCGGTGCATTATTTTTCCGTGTTGCCTTATGGTCTCAACGATTCAGCAGTCAATAAAAAGGTATTGCCATCTGTGACCATCAATAAAAAAGAATACCATAAAGTAGAAATCACTTTCAATCGCGATGGGGGTGGCGTAGATTTTGAAGATATTTTTGTCTATTGGATAGAGAAAAAACAATTTAAAATCAAGTACTTAGCTTATCAGTTTCATGTCAATGGTGGAGGAAAAAGATTCCGAGAAGTTCGGAAGGAACACTTGCTTCAAGGAGTTCGATTTGCAGATTATAACAATTACAAACCTAACAATCCAGAGGTAGATGTTAGAGACCTAGATAAAACTTTTGAAAAAGGTGGTATGACTAAAGTATCCGAGATTATCTTAGAGAATATCCAGTTAACATTTTCAAACAAACAAAGAGGAACTGATCGGAATGATTCTGACTCACAACAGACCCCATAACAGTACTTTGACTTCTGTTCCTCTGAAGATTGAAAAAGAACGAGCAGTACCAAGCCATAATAATACCTTAGGTATTGACCAGTTCTAAAAATTTGTTATTCAATTTTTAGGACTACCACAGAAACCTTACCATCTATCATTGTTACAATGTAGAGATTTGCATTGTTGTTATCATCAATTTGAGCATACAAATTGTCTCCCAAAATTGTATTAACAAATGCAGGTGTAGTATTGCTGTGACCTACCACAAGAACCTGCTTTCCTTTGGTATCATTCCTAAAAGAAGTTGAATATACCTCCCTAGGATTATACAGTAAAATCGGTAAATTTTTACTGTCAGCGGTAGGCTTAGCTGTTAGCTTAGTTCTCTTGTAATCAGTAGAATACACAGCATCTAATACTACGTTCTCAAAAATAACACGCCATCTATTAGCCCTCTCAAAACCCTTGGAAGTCAGAGAAGGATCTCGGTCGTTAGGATCAAGACGCTGCTTTTCAGCATGCCAGATTAAATAATAGGTTGTAACCTCTTGTGCGTTGGTGTAAAGAGGAAGTAAAGTCAAAAAAAATAGGACCATAGCTTTTTTTACAATAATGGTCGTTGTCGTGAATCTCATGTGGTGGTTAGCTAAATTCAAACTCAAAGTAATAAAAGCAAAAATACCATCAATAAAACGCTAAGTCAAGCCAAAGTGCAAATCAATTCCCGAAGAAAAAGGTTTTAAAAGCATTCAAACCAAATCATGTATCTCTTTTTTATGGGCGTTCCCCTGCGGGTCGGGCTATACGCTATATCTTTTTTGCCTGTTCAAGACAAAAAAGGATGCCGCTGCTATCCCTAACGCAGCTATAAAATAGCTTTAGAATCAAATGATAAACAAACAGGTATTACAATCATCAAACAGCAACCCATTACTAGAGATGGGTGAAATACATTAAGATATAAAATTTTCATCATTAGAATAGGAGCTCTGCACATCCAACTCATAGATTTATTGTAAATTTAGATTTGTACAGTACATTTTGAAGATGAAACACATACAATTAATCTCTAAGCGAAATAAAGATACTACCATGTTTATGTTTAGTAGGTACCAAACATAACCTTAGTTTATCCGTTAAAAACCAAATAGTCACCAAATGAAAAGATTTTTAATACTAATTTTACTCATATCTTTTATTAATAAAAGCGTTGCACAATTTTTCAAAAATGACAAAAACATTCAAAAATTTGAAGGGTACTTTACATTTTATTACGATGATAGTAAAGATAAAATCTACCTCGAAGTCACTCAACTAGAGACCGAATTTTTGTATGTCAACTCACTTTCAGAAGGAATAGGATCCAATGATATAGGTTTAGATAGAGGTCAGTTAGGTGGCCAACGCATTGTAAAATTTACAAAAGCTGGAAATAAATTACTGTTAGTACAACCAAATCAAGACTATCGAGCCATCACAGAAAACGCAGAAGAAAAAAAGGCCTTAGAGCGAGCCTTTGCCAAATCAGTTTTATATGGATTTAAGATCAAAGAAAAATATAAAGATACCTACTTAGTCGATGCCTCTTCGTTTTTCATGAGCGATACTCATGGGGTCATCAATCGGCTCCGACAAAAAGGACAAGGAACCTACACACTAGATCAAACAAAAAGCGCTTTTAACCTAAAACGAACCAAGGCATTTCCAAAAAATATTGAATTTGATGTGATGCTTACATTTAAAGGCCTAGCAAAAGGAAATAATATCAAAAGTGTGACACCCACATCATCACTGGTAACCGTTCATCAACATCATTCTTTCATAGAATTGCCAGATGATCAATACAAGCCAAGATTTTATGATCCGAGATGTGGATCTTCTTCAATGTCCTATTTCGATTACGCAACTCCCATAAACGAACCTATTGAAAAAAAATACATTCGCAGACATCGTCTAGAAAAGAAAAATCCAGAAGCAGCAATCAGCGAGGCAAAAGAGCCAATTATTTATTACTTAGACAGAGGAACACCAGAGCCCGTGCGTTCTGCTCTGTTAGATGGTGCCCGTTGGTGGAACCAAGCTTTTGAAGCTATTGGCTTTAAAGATGCATTTCAAGTAAAGATGCTGCCCAAAGGAGCAGATCCCTTGGATGTGAGATACAACGTGATACAATGGATACACAGATCAACCAGAGGCTGGAGCTATGGAAGCTCAGTTTCTGATCCAAGAACAGGAGAAATCATCAAAGGTCATGTGAGTCTTGGATCGTTGAGAATTCGGCAAGATTTTATGATTGCCCAAGCTTTACAAGCACCATACACCACAAATGATGAAGGAGACGATTTTGCCTTACAAATGGCACTTGCTAGGATTCGTCAGCTGTCAGCACACGAGGTAGGTCACACCATTGGACTAGTTCATAACTTTGCATCAAGCAGTCAAGGAAGAGCATCAGTAATGGACTACCCACACCCTATGTTTCGTTTAAAAGATGAGAAAATAGACTTTTCAGAAGCCTATGATACCAAGATTGGCGATTGGGATAAAGTAGCAATCGCCTATGCATACTCTCAGTTTTTAACCAATGAAGAGTTGCAACTAAGAAAACTCCTCAATAAAGCTTTTGCTGATGGAGCCCGTTTTATTTCAGATCAAGATGCTCGTCCACAAGGTAGCCCTCATGCCTTTGCCCATCTATGGGATAACGGTGCCGATGTGGCCATTGAGTTAGAGCATATGATGGAGATTCGTAAGAAAGCAATTGCCAATTTTTCTGTAGCAAATATAAAAACCGCTCAACCCTATTCAATATTAGAAGACGTCTTTGTACCACTATACTTCTTTCACAGGTATCAAACAGAAGCCGTAACCAAGGTCATTGGTGGGTTGGATTACACTTACGCGGTGAAAGGTGATGGAAGTACAGCAGTTAAGATACTCAGTCCAAAAACCCAACGAGAGGTACTTAGAGCAGTTTTAAAAACACTAGATATCAAAGAAATAGCAATCCCTAAAGATAACTTGAACCTATTTCCACCCAGAGCCTTAGGATACAGTAGGAGCAGAGAATCGTTCAAGAGCAAGGCAGGGGTTGCCTTCGATCCTTTTGCAGCGGTTGAGACGAGTGCAAACATGACTTTAAACTTATTATTACATCCTGAGCGGGTTGTCCGTTTAGTGCAACATCGGGCAATTGATAAAAATCAACCAGGGTTTGAAGAGGTTTTGGATACATTGATAAAACAAACATTCAATAAATCATATAAAGACCCCTATTATCAGGAATTGCAAAACGTGGTAAACGTCCAAGTGCTAGATCAATTGTTTTATTTGTTAACCCTTCAAAACACATATGTGCAAGTTCATGCCATCGTAAATAAAAAAATAGATGAAATAGTAACCATTTTAGAAAATCAAAATGTAAAAGGAACGCAGAAGCTATATCATGAAGAGATGTTAAAAATGATTGCAAATTTCAAAAAGAACCCAGCGAAGTTTAAAAGACAACCTGTTCCAAAAATTCCAGATGGTTCGCCAATAGGAAGCGAATAATGATCGTAGATTTAATAAGTGATACCGTAACGCGTCCCTCACAAGGAATGATGGATGCCATGATGAATGCCAAAGTAGGAGATGATGTGTTTAAAAGTGATCCGACAGTGAACTCATTACAAGAAAAAGCAGCCAGAATGTTTGGAATGGAAGATGCGTTATTTTTTCCATCGGGAACCATGGCAAATCAGGCTGCAATCAAAGTTCATACACAGCCTGGCGATAAGATATTCTGTGATAAATGGTCTCACGTTTACAACTATGAAGGTGGTGGAGCAGCTTTTAACTCTGGAGTTACCTGCAAATTAATAGATGGTAATCGTGGTATGTTTACTGCAAACCAATTAAAGTCTGCAGTAGCAGGAAGAGCAGACATTCACGTTCCTTATTCAAGACTAGTTTGTATCGAAAATACGACCAATAAAGGAGGAGGTGCCTGCTGGGATTTTCAAGAATTATTGACCATCAAAAAAGTTTGTCATGCGAACAACCTGAGTTATCATTTGGATGGAGCTCGATTATTCAATGCCTTGGTAGCAAGAAATGAAACTCCCATGCAATACGGTGAGATTTTTGATACAATTTCTATCTGTCTATCAAAAGGACTAGGAGCCCCTGTAGGTTCCATATTGTTGGGGTCAAAACAACATATCGCCAAAGCTCTAAGAGTACGAAAGCTTTTTGGAGGTGGAATGAGACAGGCAGGATTCCTCGCATCAGCGGGAATTTATGCTTTAGAAAATCATATAGATCGCTTAAAAGAAGACCACCAAAAAGCGAAACAAATCGAAGCAGTTTTGCAGTCTCTTTCTTACGTTAAGAAAGTAGAACCTGTAGAAACCAATATTGTCATTTTTTATGTCAATGATCACCTAGATGCCAATGATTTTATTGATGCCATGGCCACCAAAAATATTCTCTTAACTCCTATGGGAGAGGGCAAGATACGTATCGTTACACATTTAGATATTACCCGAGAAATGATAGATCGTTTATTGGAAGAGCTAGTGTTATTTTCAGATGTCTAAACTGATATCTGCTCTCTGATGTCAAATCATTTCCTTTTGTAAGGTGTTAGCCTTGGTTCAACCACTTCCTTTACGAAGATTAACATGTATGAATTTACATTAACCATTTAAATATGTCCTTTTGTTGCGTTACTGGGCTCCACTTAATCAAATCTCTAACAAGGATTTTAAGAGCTGACATCTGATTTCTTTCTCACTACTTTATTTAATCAAAGGTGAGCTTCAACCAAAACCCAAAAACTGGTCATGACTAACTTGCTGTTAAAAGCAAAACTAAAAATGTGCTCCTTTTTTAACAATGCAGAAATCTGAGACAACTTGCATGCTAGAAGGTATTCATTAGATGCTGAAAATATCTGTGTGCAACTTGTAACAACTACAATCACTTTCATTTTACAGGGTGACTAGCTATTTAAAAAAGGGATTTATCCCCTGAGAAAAATAAGCTTTATCCTCAACTTAAATAAGGACATTTCCTAATCTTAAAAAAATGATTTATAGTAGTTTAGCCATTGTAAATCAGTAAGTAAATCCCACATAACTATATCATGATTTTTGAGGTTCTCCAAGTTATCACAGAAGAAGTTAATACCTACTTTGGAACGACAGCCATTAGATTAGAGAACATAGCTAATGTAGATCAACAAGATGTAGAATCAGAACCAAAAGGAGTATTTCTTACGCTGTTAAACATGAAAGAAGAATATGCACTCAAAAACAGAACAAACAATGAGATAAGCAATACCGAAGTTAGTTATAAGAATCCCAAAGTAAGTTTAAATTTATACTTACTCTTTAGCGCTAATAATTCCACTTACAAAGAGTCTTTGAAAAGCTTAGCGAAAGTAATTGAATTCTTTCAAGGAAAAAGAATCTTTACCCAAGACAATACCAATTTTAAGAAAGAGGATGAACTGCTGAATGTAAATAACTTCAGATTCATCGTAGACCTATTTACACCATCCTTTGAAGAACTTAACTTCATTTGGGGAACACTAGGAGGAAAGCAATATCCTTCTGTTATTTATAAAGTATCACTCATAGAAATCGAAAGAGACGCTATTATGAAGAAGGGTACCGTTATTTTAGAATTAGAAACCCCAATAAACAATAATTAGCCATGAACTTTAAAACCCTATTCAACTTTACAATACATCATGGCTATTTTCTTGATAAAGGCGTTGAGAAATATAAAAAAGTGCATGTAGATGACAATGAGATGAGTCAGGAAGAAAAAGATCAAGCACTTAAAAAATACAATATTTCAGAGTATTTGAAAATAACACCCTCAGATTTTACTAAAAATCAGTTTCAAAACTACCGAATGATAATGAGACCCTATGCGAGTGGTTTCAGAATTTTGGTGAATGTACTACCACGAGAGTTAGAAGGTCAGGAACGATATGAACCCATCATTCCGTTGGAGGAGGATATGTATCTCACTTTTGAACTACAAGCAACAGATTCATACTTCTATAATTATTCTAATGTATTTGATCTGTCCGATAGCAGAATGTATTACTTCACTAACGAAGTACCAGCAGGTCAAGAAGTTGAATTTGAAAATATTTTTGATAATAATGGAGGACTTATAGACAGTAGGTTCTTACTAAAGGCAGCAGATACGCGCAATATGATCAAAGCGATTGCCTTGGAAAACGAGAATTTTTTTGAGTTGAAATCGAGAATGTTGAGTCTGGGGAAAAGTATTGAACTCATTGAAAACAATTCAGAACTTACCGAGGATCAAAAAGAAACACAGGTCAAATCATTATTAGACTACACCATACAGAAGAA
>JABSPP010000074.1 GCA_013214275.1 Flavobacteriaceae bacterium | reverse complement strand
AGCTGAGTGAGACCTTCTCTATGGGAGTTAGTGGGCGTTATTTTCGTTCCAATCTTGCCTTTACAGGAACCAATTCTACATTACAACCCATCAATTCATTTGCTGTAGACGTATCAGGATATTACCAGTCTCTAGAAGAAAACTATGGAACATTTAACGGGCGCTACAGAATTGGATTTAACATCACAAATATTGGCCCCAAGGTGTCTTACGTGCCAGGAGAAGAAGACTTTATCCCCACCAATCTAAAGTTTGGTGGAGGATTTGATTTTATTCTAGACGACTATAACATTATTAGCATCAATACAGAATTTACCAAACTCCTAGTGCCCACCCCACAACCCGATAATTCAGAGCAAGACCAAGGATTTATTTCAGGAATCTTTGGATCTTTTGGTGATGCTCCAGGAGGGTTTAGCGAAGAACTAAAAGAAGTGACCTATGCTCTGGGTGCAGAATACATGTACAACAGTGCTTTTGCTTTAAGAATAGGATATTTTCACGAGAGTCCAGACAAAGGAAATAGACAATTTTTTACCCTAGGAGCAGGATTTAAAACCAATGCCCTAAACATCGACCTCTCTTATCTGATGAATTCATCAGACATCAACAATCCTTTAGAAAACTCATTGCGTTTCTCATTATCTTTTGATTTAGGAGAAATTTACAACGATTATTAGTACATTAGGCTTATCTAAAGAGTAAGTCTTTATGAAAAAAATTAAGTTTGAAGCCTCTGGGCACCTGTATGAAAATATGGACGAGCTACCTCAGGAGGATAGGTGTTTGATGGAAGAAGCGATCAAAGCAACTCAAAGTTCTTATGCTCCATATTCTCAGTTTAAAGTAGGATCAGCCCTGTTAATGGAAGATGGGACTATCATCACAGGAAGCAATCAAGAAAATGCTGCGTATCCGTCTGGTATGTGCGCAGAGCGTGTAGCTATATGGAAAGCCGGAGCAACCTTCCCAAACAAAAAAGTTAAGAGTATCGCGATCACCGCGAACTCCCCACATAAAATTGTTGATAGACCAGTAGGACCCTGTGGTGCTTGCAGACAAACCTTGTTAGAATACGAAGTCAACCAACAAGAACCTATCACACTTATTTTTATGGGAGAAGTAGGCAACGTAGTCAAAACTTCCTCCATATCAGAAATGCTCCCTTTTTCTTTTGATGGTTCATACCTCCATTGAGTTTTTTTACCACCTTTTCTCACCTTACTCCTACAGTAAAAATAAAACACACAGGAAAATAGTGAGAATGCTAAAGCTACGTTCTTTTTCTTACCAATTCACAGACGGTTATCCTTAGGGCGTTCCCTTTGGGTCGGGCTATCCGCTATATCTTTTTTGCCTTTTTAGGACAAAAAAGGATGCCGCTGCTATCCCTAACGCAACAACAAAAGCGCATTTAAAAAGACAACTGAATAAGATCAATTCCAATGATTTTCAAGAAACAAAAACAGGCAAGATGAGTTAAGTTAAACTATTCACTAAATTTATGGCAAATTACTTTTTCCAAAAAACTAATAGAATTTGGTCCCTCCATAAAAATAAGGTCTAAAATTGAGAGGTTTTTAATAAAACCATGCTTACTTTCAAATAGCTGATGATAATCCACTTGAGCGTCATCCGGATGATGTTTCACCGCACTTAACACTCTGTAGTCATTCCTTTGATCAAATTCATACGTTTTTGTGGTCTCATAATTCAAACCAAGTTCCAGTGCTTGGTTAACGAATTCGAAAGTATCAAAATTCAAATCATGCAGGTATTGATATTTTTTTTCGAAAATTGGGATAAGGTCATCTTCGTAAAACTCAAAAAAAGGAGAACAGTTATAAGCTGTCTTTAGTGATTTGAAATGTTGCTTTTGCCAGTGATCACCAGTTTCAATTTTAATATCTTTTGTTTTCTGTTTAATCTTGCACTTCGAATGCCTAATGGGAACAGTAAGTAGTTGCTTTCCATTTGCTCCATATATATAACAACGATTCCTGTATGTTTGTTTTTGAAAGTTATCCACTACCTCAAATTCAATTTTTTCTGCTTGTACCATGACTCCATACTGAGAAATAGGAGAAAAGTAAGTCGGAATAAATAAAGACATCCATTCTACTTTTTAGCTTTCTTCTTTTTCATTTTTAGAACAAAAGAAGATACAAAATAAAGCCCCAAGCCAATGAGGAAAAATTTGAGATAGGAGACAGGCTCACCATTGCCACTCACAGTAGTAAATAGTCGTTCCCATCTAATACCACCGTTCACATCGTCTTTGCTAAACCATATAAAAACAGGTTTCCCCACCACATGATCAAAAGGCACATATCCCCACATTCTAGCATCCAAAGAACTCTGTCTGTTATCTCCCATCATCCAGTAATAATCTTGTTGAAAAGTATAGGAATCTGCCCTTTCGCCATTAATAAAATATTGGTTGCCGATAATATCCAGTTGATTTCTTTCATATTCAGAAATAATTCTTTTATAGAAAGGCATTGAACTTTCGTCCAATCTAACAGTAGCCCCTTTTTTGGGAATGTAAATAGGACCAAAATTATCTGTATTCCATTGCAGACTAGCCACATGAGGAAAAACACTAGCATCGAGCTCTCCCTTCGGACTAAAATTTCGAATAACACTATCAACCTCAGAATCCTTCCTCAACTGGTCAGCAATTTCCTCAGTTAAGTTTGCCCTTCTAACAGTTGGTTTAATTTCTTTACAAGAAACCCTCAACGAACGAATAAAATTTAACAAATCATCAGAGATTCCTTTATCATCAGTCTTCACTAAGAATTTACGATCCCCAATACTTTGTAGATACAAGTATCTACTAAGGCTCTGATATTGGCTGTCATTGTTGGTAGTAAGAACATACTGTCTTTCAAATTCTTTTCCTGTATATCGCTTTAATTTTTCTGTTGAAAACCCTTTCTTTGAATAGATATAATGATAAAACTGAAGTTTTGACCTATCGGGGAGTACATTTTTTTGTCCGTTGATAAATACATACCCATCGCGTATTTCAAGACTATCACCTGGGATTCCCACGCAACGCTTTACAAGATTTGTCTTTTTATCTATAGGCTTGTAATAGTTACGATCTGGGTGAAAATTATTCATATCCAGCAAGGTGTCTGCTGGCTGATTAAAGACAACAATTTCATTGCGTTTAATCTTTTGAAAACCAGGAACTCTCATGTAGGGTAACTGCAACTTGTTTTTCAGTGAGGATGCTCTTTGCTCATAATCATCACTGAATAAATACGACTTTTTAGAGGTAAAAGGAATAGAATCGTGAATCATAGGAAACGCCACTGTAGTCATCGGGACACGAGCTCCGTAATGGAACTTACTAACAAACAGATAATCACCAGTTAATAAGGTTTTTTCTAGAGAAGAAGACGGAATTGTGTAGGGCTGCATAACATAAGTGTGTACCATGGTCGCCGCAATAATTGCAAAAGCAATAGCGCTTACCCAATCACCCAAGGCTGTTCTAGGCTTTAAGCTTCGATCTTTTTTGTAGGCTGCATCAGTGGCATAGTTAATGTAGTAGATATACAGACCAAGCGTTAGAACAGCAAGTAAGGTATCTTTTCTTTGATTAAAGCCAAAACTACGTGTTGTTTCAATCCAAAAAACAGGAAACATTAACTGATTAACAACTGGAAAAAAAAGTAATACAACCCACCATTTGGGTCTTTTAATGATACTTGTCAAAACGATAGCGTTGTAAATAGGAATTGCTGCCTCCCAAGCTTTCCTACCTGCTCTTTCATATAATTTCCACGTTCCAGCAAAATGAATCAACTGCACGACCAGAAAAAAAAGAATCCATTGAATAAAATCCATCTTCAGTATTGTTTTAACAAATCATTACAAATAAAAGAAATTGTTATGGTATATGACCTAAGTTTAACACATCTTTCATACTATGCACCCCTCTTTTTCCTAAAATCCATTCAGCAGCAATTACTGCTCCCAAGGCAAATCCTTTCCTATTGTGAGCGGTATGTTTTATTTCGATGGTGTCGATTTTAGACTTGTAGTTAACAATATGCGTACCAGGCACATCGGGAATTCGATGGGCTTTAATAGGAATCGTATGCTTAGAAACTTCGCTATTGGATGTTAATTTCCAGTCCATATAACTACTGTTTTCAATAATTCCCTCAGCAAGACTGATGGCAGTGCCACTAGGAGCGTCTAACTTCTTTATGTGATGCGTTTCTTCAATAGTAACATCATAATTTTTTAAGAGGTGTATCAGGTTTGCTAACTGCTTGTTTAACTCAGAGAAAAGGTGAACACCGAGACTAAAATTAGAAGCATATACAAAACTTCCGTTTTCACGATTGCAAAGTTCAACAGCTTCATTGTAACGCTCTAGCCATCCTGTGGTTCCAGAAATTACAGGAACCTTATTTCTAAAGCAGTTGGTGATGTTATCAAAGGCAGCTTCTGGAACACTAAAGTCAATAGCAACATCAGCCTTACTGATCTCATATACTTGCGTATCCGACACTCTTAATACGATTTTGTGCCCTCTTTGTAAAGCAATTTTCTCAATTGCCTTCCCCATTTTTCCATAACCTAAAAGCGCTATTTTCATCGTGTAAATTTGAACTAACTATTAGATTCTCAATTATTTCCTCTTATTGAAATATTGACCTTTATTTGACCAAGCCCACTGTAAGAGTTTTACGTAGCTAAATTTAGCATTCCCATCAACATTTTACTAACAATCATCTGATCTATTTCCCTAAAAAGAATAGTGAAGCCGTAAACCCATGGAAGGGGCTTCTACTCGAATGGGGTCCGAAATCATCACAGGTTTTACCGACAGTTGATCGCTAGTATCAAACTGTAAAAGATGAGCATTTACGCTAGCCTCTACAATTTGCAATACATAAACAAGGACTGTCGCTAGGAGTGATAGATCTCTGTTATTCCTGAGTGTCCTTTGTGCGCTAATAAGACCATTTCTTGAAATGACTTCTGTTCCATTGTCTAAAGTAAATTCATCTTGAAGCCCAGACTCGCGCTGCCTAAAAGCTCTTCTATATCTTTTGTATTCATTGTTATTAAACAGATATATGGATGTGCTTGTTGCCATACCAGCCCAAACAATTGGGGCTTTCCAGTATTTTTTATTATAAATCTGACCCATGCCGGGAAAAACAGCAGAGTAAAACGCAGCTTTTGATGGGGCTAAAGGATTAAATTCGTTGATAGAAGCCGCAGTTTTTTTAGTAGTCTTTATGTTTAGAGAGTCTTTCTGTGCAAATCCCTGAGAAGAAAATGCAACAAAAAATAAAACACATATGGAGTCCCTAAAAAACAATTACTTTAATAGGTTTTTGATTCTCTCAAAGTCTTCTTTGGAATGAAACGGGATGGATATTTTTCCTTTTCCTCTCGAGTTAATGGTAATATCAACCTGCTGTCCTAAAAAAGAATTTATTTCAGATAAGCTGTCTTTGATATAGCTGGGGAGTGCTTTTTTCTTGGAGGATGACATTGAACTCGAACCCTCCTTTAAGATTTTTACCAACTTTTCAGTCTGACGAACAGATAGTTGCTCTCTTAAAATTCGTTCATAAATAGCAAGTTGACCATCGGAGTTTTCAATATTGATTAAGGCTCTACCGTGTCCCATTGAAATAAAACCATCCCTCATGCCCGTTTGTAAAATAGGATCCAGTTTAAGTAATCGCAGATAATTAGTTACCGTAGATCTTTTTTTGCCCACACGAGTACTCAACTCTTCTTGTGTTAGTTGGATTTCCTCGATTAATCGCTGATAAGACAGTGCAACCTCAATAGGATCAAGATTTTTACGTTGTATATTTTCAACCAATGCCATTTCCAGCATTTCTTGATCGTTGGCAATTCTTATGTAAGCGGGAATTGTGCTTTTCCCAACCAATTTGGAAGCTCTAAAACGTCTTTCGCCAGAAACCAATTGAAATGTATTTCCCACTTTTCTTACAGTAATCGGCTGTATGACACCTAATTCACGAATCGAACTTGCCAGTTCTCTAAGCGCTTCTTCATTGAAGTAAGTTCTTGGCTGATAGGGGTTAACTTGGATATGGCCCAGCTCAATCTCTACGATATTCCCTACAATCTCGCCAGCATTCCTGTCGCTAGCAGAATTAAGATTGCTAGAGTCTTTTAACAAGGCCGAAAGCCCTCTGCCCAAAGCCTGTTTTTTATTGGCCTTTGCCATAATGTAAATTCCTTTTTATAAGTTCGTTTGCCAAATTTAAGTAATTTACCGCGCCTTTGCTCGTAGCGTCATAGGCAATAATACTTTCTCCATAACTGGGAGCTTCTCCTAAGCGTGTATTTCTTCTGATAATCGTATCGAAAACCATTGTACTGAAGTGCTTTTGTACTTCATCTACTACTTGATTGGAAAGTCGCAGTCTCGAATCAAACATGGTGAGAAGTAGCCCTTCAATATCTAATTTAGGGTTGTGAATCTTTTGAATGCTTTTAATCGTATTTAAAAGCTTTCCGAGACCCTCTAGTGCAAAATATTCACACTGAATAGGGATAATCACAGAGTCTGCGGCTACTAGAGAGTTTAAGGTTATTAATCCCAGTGAAGGTGCACAATCTATGATAATATAATCATAGTCATGCTTGATTTGTTCAAGAGAATTCTTAAGCATGTACTCTCGTTGTTTTTGATCTACTAATTCAATTTCAATAGCGACTAGGTCTATATGAGCTGCAATAATATCTACGTTAGGAGAACTCGACTTCTGAATTGCTTCTCTTGCTTTTGCTGTATGTTCTAAAACTTGATATGTTCCAATTGAAACAGACTCAATATCAATTCCAAGTCCAGAGGAAGCATTCGCCTGTGGATCAGCGTCAATGAGTAAAACTTTTTTTTCTAAAACCCCCAATGATGCAGCTAGATTAATAGATGTTGTAGTTTTTCCAACTCCACCTTTTTGGTTTGCAATAGCAATAACTTTGCCCATGTAGTAGTTTCAATTTCCAACTAGTAAAATTACAATTTAATACGCTTTTTTAAAATCAAAGATGTTAACAAAAAGATAAAAATGTAAGTAACTGTCATGTAAAATGTTACCATCCTTTTTCTAAAGTTATGTAACTATTCAGCCAATTTAGGTACAAAAGGTTTTAGCTCCAAGCTGTTTTGTATGGTTTTTAGTACAGGTTGGTTATTTTTCTTCACAGTAGAGATGTAGCCCCTAATACGGGCAAAGTATTGAGCATGCGTCTTTGACCTAAAGCATCCAGAGACTTTTTGTTTGACTTTGATCATTCTCAAATCTCTTTCTGCCTGGTTGTTGTCAAAAGGCACTTTGCTTTCGTGCTTTTTATTCAATATCCTTTTTTAGCTTTTCAGGATGTTGTCTTGAATCAAAAACAGTAATTATTTCTATTTCTTTTTGATCGTATTTAATTCTATAACTGATGTTACGCGGCGATTTTGTTAAAATTGGTATTGGGTGTTGATAACTTATCCAATTGTTTCCATGCAGCTTTTGTAGCTGCAAGCCAAATTTCACTTTTCATTGCGTAGTGATTTTTATTGTTT
>JABSPP010000073.1 GCA_013214275.1 Flavobacteriaceae bacterium | reverse complement strand
AAACTACAGTTTCTTGGAAGGGCAACAGCTTATTTTTGACTATGGTCGTAGTGTAGAATTTATTGCTGTTCAAGATCTAATAGTAAATCAATTTGTGGAAAATTTTCGAAAGGTTATAGGATTTTCAAATTTAGAATTGGACAGTCCGATTGATATCGATAAGTACACGTTAAATTATTTTAATATCAATCCTCAAAAGAATCTTATTCTTACCAGTTCGTTTAGTTATCAAGTCGAGAAAAATGCAGTAGGGTATAATATTTCTTATGATCAAGCTTTCATTAACGAGAACAGTATCCGAATTCCAAGAAGGGAACATTATTTTGGAATTTTAAGCTTAACCAAAAGATTCAAAAAGACTCCGTTCAAACTAAAGGGTACTGTTTTTTACGATTTGACAAAAGCCGAAAATAGTGTTGAAAATGTTCGTAATAAGACAACGATAGAACAACTTTTCGTAAAGTTAGAATTTCAATCAGCTTTCAAGGGTAAAGCCTTTCAATTCAATCTAGGAATGGATTATAAGGACACAAACTTTTCTCAGGAGGTGAACAACTTGTCTTCTCAGTTAAATAACATAAACCCTTACATAGAGGTCAGAGGGATTACTGCGAATCGCTTCTCTTGGAAGTTAGAAACACATTACGAGCGCCAAAGAACCAATCAGGAAAGTAATCGTTTTTATGTGCTGAATCCAAATCTTCAATATTCCTTTAAGAATGACAAAGTACAGATCCATATTAAAGGATATAACGTACTAAACTTAAGAGATAATGAATTATTATCACAATCTCTGAACGACGCTTATTTTCAAACTTCCAGAGTTGAATTATTAAGAGGATATATCATGCTGGGATTCCGCCATAATTTCTAGCGCAGTTCCTCATTCAAAAATGTTGCTGTATAGCTTTTTTTATTTTTTACAAGGTGCTCTGGAGTCCCTGTGCAGAGAACCTCACCACCTTTTTTTCCACCCTCTGGTCCAATATCTATGATATGATCTGCTAATTTGATAACGTCCATATGATGCTCAATAATCAGTACCGTATTTCCTTTATCAACCAATTTGTTGAGAACCTCCATCAACACACGAATGTCTTCAAAATGTAGTCCAGTAGTAGGCTCATCAAGAATATAAAATGTGTTTCCAGTATCTCGTTTGGATAATTCTGATGCCAGTTTAATGCGCTGTGCCTCTCCTCCTGAAAGCGTAGTGGATTGCTGTCCTAAAGTGATGTATCCTAAGCCAACATTTTTTATGGTTTTTAACTTGTTGTAGATTTTAGGGATGTGCTCAAAGAAATCAACTGCTTGGTTGATGGTCATTTCCAAAATATCGGAAATTGATTTTCCTTTGTAGCGAATTTCCAGAGTTTCTCGATTGAATCTTTTACCCTGACAGGTCTCACATTCTACGTGTACGTCAGGCAGAAAATTCATTTCAATTACACGAACTCCACCACCTTGACAGGTTTCGCAACGACCACCTTTTACATTAAAAGAAAACCTTCCCGGTTTATAACCTCGTATGGCAGCCTCTGGAGTCTTTGCAAATAGATTTCTGATCTCTCCAAAAACACCAGTATATGTTGCGGGATTGGATCTTGGAGTCCTCCCGATTGGCGACTGGTCTATATCAATCACTTTGTCTATATTTTCAATGCCCACTACTTTTTTGTAAGGCATGGGCTCTTTAACAGCTCTATAGATATATTGATTGAGTATGGGATAGAGTGTCTCGTTGATTAAGGTAGATTTACCACTCCCAGAAACACCAGTAACACAGATCATTTTACCAAGAGGGAATGCCACGGTTACATTTTTCAAATTATTTCCTGTGGCTCCAGTGATTTTAATGCTTTTTCCATTCCCTTTTCTACGCTTTTGTGGAACGGGAATTGATTTGCGACCAGCCAGATAGTCGGCAGTGAGTGTTCGGCTTTTCTTTAAATCTTTAAAAGTACCGTTACTTTCTATGTTACCTCCGTGAATTCCAGCACCTGGTCCAATGTCTAACACAAAATCTGCATGTTCTATCATGTCCTTATCGTGCTCTACAACCAAAACGGAATTTCCAATATTGCGCAGCTTTACGAGAGAATCGATCAATTTCTGATTATCGCGCTGATGTAACCCGATACTTGGTTCGTCTAAAATATATAAGACTCCCACAAGCTGTGATCCTATCTGTGTTGCCAGTCGTATCCGCTGAGCCTCACCTCCGGATAAAGATTTAGACGTCCTGTCTAGGGTTAGATAATCCAATCCAACATCTAGCAAAAACTGAATTCGAGTTCTGATTTCTTTTAAAATTTCAGCAGCAATGATCAACTGTTTCTTGGACAGTCTTTTTTCTATATCAACAAACCAATTTGCCAATTCGGAAATATCAAGTCGAGCCAGTTCGCTAATATTTTTCCCGTTAATTTTAAAGTGGAGACTTTCTTTTTTTAACCGACCTCCATGGCAAGAGGAACAGGGAACGTCATCCATAAATCCTTTTGCCCAACGTTTGATTGAATTGCTATCAGAATTTTTGTATTGATGCTCTATGAAAGAAGCAATTCCTTCAAAGTCAATTTCATAGCTACGGGTAACGCCCATGGCTTTTGAATTCACTGAAAACTTTTCGTTGCCACCATTCAACAAAATTTCCATTGCTTCTTTTGGAATGGATTTTATGGGGTCACTTAATTTAAAATTGTACCGTTCTGCAATCAACTGAACCTGTTTGAAAATCCAGCTATTTTTATATTCTCCAAGTGGAACAATCCCTCCGTTTTTTATGGAAATCGTATCGTCTGGGATGACCTTATGCACATTAATAGTATTGGTAATTCCCAAGCCATTACAGCGTGTACAAGCTCCTTTTGGAGAATTAAAAGAAAAGGTATTAGGTTCTGGATTTGGGTAGGCAATTCCCGAGGTAGGACACATTAATTCTCTGCTAAAATACCTTGGAACTTCATGATCCACATCAATAACCATAAGAATATTATTCCCGGTGTATAGCGCCGTCTTAATAGTTTCTTTTAGGCGATTTTTAGCATCAGGATTGATAACTAGTCGGTCTATGACCACTTCTATATCGTGTGTTTTATAGCGATCGAGACGCATTCCTTTTTCAATTTCCATCATTTTTCCGTCCACTCGAACTCGTAAAAAGCCTTGTTTAGAAATCTGCTCAAATAACTCGCGATAATGTCCTTTTCTGGATTTAATTAGTGGGGCCAATATCGCAATTCGCTTTTCGTGAAAGTCTGATAAAATGAGATCTAGAATTTGTTCGTCGCTATAACTCACCATTTTCTCACCTGTATTATAGGAGTAGGCTTCTGAAGCACGTGAAAATAGCAATCTTAGGAAATCGTAAATTTCAGTGATGGTTCCTACAGTGGAACGCGGGCTTTTGTTGGTTGTTTTTTGTTCGATAGAAATTACTGGAGACAGCCCGTCTATTTTATCCACATCGGGACGTTCCAATCCACCTAAAAATTGACGGGCATAGGCGGAGAAGGTTTCTACATATCTTCGCTGTCCTTCTGCGTAAATCGTATCAAATGCTAATGACGATTTTCCACTACCACTCAATCCGGTAATAACGACCAATTTTTCTCTTGGAATTTTAACATCGATATTCTTTAAATTGTGAGCTCTAGCTCCGTAAACTTCAATAAATTCTTGCTCTTTCAACTCGGGTAAAATTCAGAAAAACGCAAAGTTACGCTAAAGTTGTAAGCTTTTAAAGTTTGTGACTAGTAAAAAATTTAATCCATGGTTGAATGTTGCGTTAGGGATAGCAGCGGCATCCTTTTTTGTCCTGTAAAGGCAAAAAAGATATAGCGGATAGCCCGACCCAAAGGGAAACGCCCACAATCATTGAATATGTGTGCAAACTCATAAGTAAAGGACGTTTTTAGATTCCAAATGGCCAGCATCGATTTAAATGCGTTAAAAAAAGTTTAAATCACTTCTTTTTAACTAGCATCTAAAAACCTATCTTGCAATAAAATTTAGTAGATGGGTTTTGTTCATTCGGTGCGATATTTTTTTGAACGACATGGTTACCATGTGTCGTCTCGGCTAGCGGATCGCTTGGGGATTCGTGCCCTAAATGTGAGACTTTTTTTTATTTATATTTCTTTTGTGACCGTGGGCTTGTCTTTTGGGTTTTATCTTACTCTGGCCTTTTTACTGCGTTTAAAAGATATGGTTTATACCAAAAGAAGTTCCGTTTTTGATCTATGAGAAATTGGTTTCGTTCTAAATTGCAAAAGGCATTACTCCTTTTGGCACTAGTCATGACATTTGGAGTGTTTGGCTATATGACCATCTCGGGATATACTTTTGTGAACGCGCTCTACATGACTGTGATTACCATCTCTACTGTGGGGTTTGGTGAGATTGAACCCTTGAGCGATCAAGAAAAATTATTTACCGTATTTCTCATAGCAACCAGTATTGTTAGTTTTGGTTACACGGTTTCGGCGTTTACTGAATATATCGTCAGTGGTCAATTATTTCAACAACTTAAATTGAAGAAAGTGCAAAAAAAGATTGAAAAATTAGAGGGTCATACCATTATCTGTGGTTTTGGAAGAAATGGAAGTCAAGCCATGCTGAAACTTGAAAATTACAAGCAGGAATTTGTAATCATAGAGCAAAATGAGGAAATTACTCTCAAAGCTGATCGAAAAGGATTGTTTAACGTTCATGGCGATGCAACAACAGATGATGTTTTAAAAAGAGCGGGAATAGAGCGAGCTGCAAATTTAATTACGGCGCTGCCCTCGGATGCGGATAATCTGTTTGTGGTGTTAACTGCCAGACAACTCAATCAAAATTGTAAGATTATTAGTAGAGCGTCTAATGAGTCATCATACGACAAATTAAAAATTGCAGGTGCTGATAATGTGATCATGCCTGATAAATTGGGAGGAGATCACATGGCCTCTTTGGTTGTTACTCCAGACGTGATTGAGTTTGTTGGTAGATTAACTGTAGAAGGGGAAACCACTGCAAATCTCGAAGAGATTTCAGTAAATGATTTGCCAGAAAAATACTTGCAAAAGACCATCTTAGACCTTGACCTTAGAAGAAAAACAGGGTGTACCGTGATAGGGTTCAAAGCTCCTGATGGGAAGTATATTATTAACCCAGAGGCGTCTCTGGAACTGGTGAGGAATTCACACTTGATCGTGCTAGGGCGACCAGAGCAAATAGTAAAATTGAGAGAGCTTTTCTGATGATGAAACCCTTACAGAAGAACTGGTCAAACAGAGGGCAATACCTTAGCAAAAGGAAATAATTAAATAAATATTAAACAGTCAGTATCAATATAAACGAGTGAAAATTGTAGTTACAGGCAGTAATGGGTTGTTGGGGCAGACCCTAGTTAATTTGCTCAAAAAACAGCCAGAGAAATATCAGGTTTTTGGACTATCAAGGGGAGCAAATCGCAGTTGTAGGAATGATTTTGTCTATCATAATATAGACATCACTCAAAAAGGACTTTTGACCGCTTGCTTGCAGGAGATTCAGCCAGATTGTATCGTAAATACCGCCGCTATGACCAATGTAGATGCATGTGAGGAATACAAAGAGGAATGCAACAGGCTAAATATTACGGCAGTTGAATCCCTCTCTGAATTTTGCAAGGCACACGGAATACACCTTATTCACATTTCTACTGATTTTATCTTTGATGGAGCTCAGGGATATTATAAAGAAACTGACCCACCCAATCCTTTGAGTCACTACGGACACTCGAAGTTAAAATCTGAAGAGGTCGTAGTTAATTCGAATATAAGTTACACCATTTTACGCACTATTTTAGTCTATGGCAACGTTCCCAATTTAGGTCGAAGTAACATTGTATTGTGGGTAAGAGAAATGTTAAAAGAAGGAAAGGAAATCACCATTGTTAACGATCAATACAGGATGCCAACCTATGTTGAAGATTTAGCAGTAGCCTGTCAAATTTCAATCGATAAAAAAGTCAAAGGAATTTTTAATATTTCCAGCAATACACTGCTTACTATCTATGAAATAGCACAACAAGTTGCAGAAGTTTTTGAATTAGATCAGCAGCTCATAAAACCCATTTCCACAGCTCAACTCAATCAAAGAGCTGCTAGGCCTCCCAAAACAGGTTTTGACTTAAGTAAAACCAATAAGGAACTTCAATTTTTTCCCAAATCATTTCAAGAGGATTTACAAAGATTTAAAGAAACATGTGGCTAAAGTCTACTTTTAATGCCTAAAAGTTGTTGTTGGTTTATTTTTTTATGATATTGCAAGCAGCTAACTAAAAAAAATCATTTTTCCCATGAAGAAAAAATTTCTGTCAGTACTACTTTTAATAGCTCCAATAGTAACATTTGCGCAAGAAAAAGGACTGGATCAAAAAATTGATGAGGCATTCGGAAATGTCACAGGGTGGTTCGTAGAATTTATATTTTATCAAATCGATTTTGGAGGTGGAGTAAAAGTTTACTGGGTGTTATTTCCGTTGATCTTGGGAGCAACATATTTTACTTTTTACTTCAAATTTATCAATTTCAGGGGGTTTGTAACTTCTATCAATATTGTGAGAGGTAAGTATGATGACATTGACCATCACAGTGCAGAAAATACAGATTTGAATATTGATGGAGATGTAAAAGGAACCATCGAAGACGAAAGTAAAGAAGGGGAAGTTTCTCATTTTCAAGCCTTAACAGCAGCGCTTTCTGCAACAGTGGGCTTAGGTAATATTGCTGGTGTAGCCATAGCAGTTTCCATAGGTGGTGCAGGAGCAACATTCTGGATGATTATTGCTGGATTGCTAGGTATGGCGTCCAAATTTGTTGAATGTACCTTAGGTGTTAAATACAGAGATATAGGAGAGGATGGAACCGTCTATGGGGGGCCAATGTACTACTTAACAAAAGGATTAGAGTCAAAAGTTTTAGGGAAAATTTTAGCTGTTTTGTTTGCAATTTTTGTGATAGGAGGTTCTTTTGGAGGAGGTAATATGTTTCAAGTGAATCAGGCGTTTCAACTAGTAGAAAACATTACAGGTGGTGAAGCTTCTTTTATCCATGGTAAAGGGTGGTTATTCGGAATGATTATGGCTGTTCTAGTTGGGATTGTGATCATTGGAGGAATTAAAAAGATTGCTAAAGTAACAGACAAGATAGTTCCATTCATGGTAGCGATCTACGTAATTGCTTCGATCTTTGTTATTGCTGTGAATTATGACATGGTTGGAAGTGCTTTTGGACAAATATTTAATGGTGCATTTAGCGCCGAAGGAGTAGCGGGTGGCGTTATTGGTGTTTTAGTTCAAGGATTCAGACGTGCAGCATTCTCCAATGAAGCAGGTGTTGGTTCAGCGTCAATTGCTCACTCAGCGGTCAAAACTAAATATGCAGCCTCAGAAGGAATGGTAGCACTTTTGGAGCCCTTCATCGATACTGTAGTAGTGTGTACAATGACTGCCCTCGTATTGATTATTACTGGCAACGTAACCTCAGCAAATGCTGGGCTAAATGATGCTCAAGCTATATTATTAACTTCAAGTGCTTTTGAATCTGCAATATCATGGTTCCCTTATGTATTAACAGTTGCAGTAGTTCTGTTTGCATTCAGCACCATG
>JABSPP010000072.1 GCA_013214275.1 Flavobacteriaceae bacterium | reverse complement strand
TACCTACAAAGATATCTCGACGAATTTTGTTACAAATTCAATAGACGATACTTTAATTCTATCTTTGATAGGGCGCTAGTAGCAGCAATAGACTGCAAGTGGGAAAAGGATGTGCAAACTATCGGATAGTCATTTAAAAAAATCTGTGTTATGAAAAAATCATTATCATTCTTTTTGTTTATCGTTTTCGTATCCTGTGACGCAATTTTTTTGGAAGATATTACGTCACTTACGGTAACGCCTCAAGCACCACTTAATAATTCTGAAGTCGATTCTGGAAGTGTGACTTTCAGTTGGAGACTCATAGATCAAGCCGAATTGTATGAAATCCAGATTGCAGAACCCGATTTCCAGAATGCAAGTCAAATTTTGTTAGACACTACATTAAGTTCTAATACGATTCAAAAAAGTTTGGATGTCGGAGATTATCAATGGAGAATTAAAGCAATGAACTCTGATTATGAAACAGCTTATCAAACAATAAACTTTAGTGTTAATTAAATTGCTATGAAGTGACTCACTACAATTTCTAATTTCCAACATGATATTTCATGACGGAATTTGAACGAAAGCTAGAAGGAGATGAAATACATCAAAAAAATGAAAGAAATGAAAAAAATATTCACCATCACTATTGTTATTTACTTCTTTGTTGTGACAATTCAGGCTCAAAATACAGATCCCAGAATTGAGAATCTAGAACTAAAATTAGACAGTTTATCTACAGAAATCCCAGGTCTTTTTAAGCCTATAGATTTTTCTATAGGAGAAACACAGCTTAACAATTTTATAAGAGCCATTTCTGTATCTAACGAGATCAACGTTACCTTAGAGACAAACTTAAATGACATTAGAGTTTCACAAAGTTTCAAAGATGCTACAGCCAAAAATATTCTCCTCAATCTCTGTAAAAACTACGACCTCACCATTGAAGTGTTCGGAAATATTTTAGCAATTAAAAAGTACAAAGCTCCATATAAAGCTAGGGAGATTCAATTAACATATGATCAACAGAAAGATCTTTTCACTGCTGACTTCCGCCAGGATAGTCTGTTCATTGCTGCTCGGAAGATCACAGAGGTTACAGGAAAAAATATTGTTTTTACACTCAATCTAGGAAATACCAGAATTTCAGCATTTATAAAAGAAATGCCTTTTGATGCTGCTATAGACAAGATAGCATTGAGTAATCAATTACAAGTTACTAAAACAAAAGATCATTTTTATTTGATAGAAGAAGCTTCCAAAGATGGTGCGATGGCTCATAGAGGAATTATGAGGCAAGGAAATTTTAATTACAAGATCATAGATACCATCAACAAGGTGCTGGAGGTAGATTTTGTAGAAGTTCCAGTGGAATCGGTTATCAACGATATTGCCTATGATTTAAATATCAATATGGCTACAAGTCAGCCATTAAAAAATATAGGGAAGGCCACAATTAAGTCAGATAAGATTTCTTTTGATGATCTTTTAACCAGTCTGTTAGAGGACACAAAGTTTACCTATAAGCATGAGGAGGGCATGTATTTTTTTGGAAAACAAAAACTCGAGTCAGTTGAGGATGTAGAAGTGGTTCAATTGATTAACAGATCCATACAAATGATGATGGAACCCATGCAAGGTTCCTCTGGGTTTATGAGCAATCCCTCGTCATCGGGAACATTTTCTGAGAATAGGAATATGAATGGAAATTACAATCAGTATTCTGACAGAAATCAGTCTTTTAACGGAAGAAGACAGCAAAATACTACACAAAGAGGGGGAGGAAGTGGTATCAACAGCACTAATGATTTTAATAATGGAGCTCTGGATGTCATTTTCCCCGAAGGTGTCAAAGACAGCTTAGACATTAGCATAGATATAGAGCAAAATAGTTTCTTAGTTCGAGGAGATGCTTTGAAAATTGAGAAGTTCAAAAAATTTATCAAAAAAATAGATCAACCCATTCCATTGATCATGATTGAGGTGATGTTGATCGAAGTCAATAAGTCGACTTCGGTTTCTGCAGGAGTAGAGTTAGGAATAGGAGATGCTCCTGAGACTGACAGGGGAACACTTTTTTCGGGAGTTGATGTAACACTTGGAGCAAGTACCATAAATCGTGTAATTGGCGGACTGGAGGGATTTGGATCTGTGAATATAGGTAGGGTGGTTCCCAATTTTTATGCAAAAATTCAAGCATTAGAGACCAATGGAGATTTAAAGGTTAGATCAACTCCAAAACTCTCTGCACTCAATGGTCATGCAGCCTCTTTGATTAGTGGAGAAACTACCTATTATGTAGAGAGACTATTTAATACCATTGGGGTAGAAAATCCACAAACACGAGAGGTAGTGAACTTTATTCCAATTGATGCGAATCTCTCAATTAACATCAGACCTATCGTATCTGGTGATGGTAGTGTGACCCTTTCTGTGGATGTCATGCAATCGTCATTTAGTAATGGCGATCGAGTTGCTGAGGGAGCTCCACCAGATATGAGCACCAGAAAATTTAATTCAACCGTAAGAGTCAGAAATCAAGATGTAGTTGTATTGGGAGGTTTAGAAATAAATTCCAAAAGTAATTCTGGATCGGGTGTTCCGTTTCTAGCCAGAATTCCTCTGATCAAATGGCTGTTTAGTAAAAGAGTAAGAACAGCATCAAAGTCAAAGTTATCAGTATTTATAAGGCCAACCGTTATTCAAAATTGATTCGTCACAAAATTACATATGGTTCTGTATTTACAGCTGTTGAATTAGCCAGTAATTCCAACTTTCACCTCTTGGCACTCAAGAGAAAGAAGCAAGAGTTAGACATCCTTAAAAAGGATGTCTTTACCAATTTTGACGATCTCATACTGGCACTTAAAAGCTGTAAACACCTCTTCCTGATTATCAATAGCGACAAGGTGCTAACCAAGATGGTTCGCTTTACACATATTGCTAAGGAAAGTGTGGTAAAAACGGCTTTCCCCAATATTTCAATCAATGATTTTTATTATGAGGTATTCGACAACGGGACAAGTTCTTTGGTGAGCATCTGTAGAAAAGAGGTGGTACATGAAACGGTAAAATTATTTCAAGAAAAAGGAATTTCTGTCATTCAATTTTCTCTGGGGAATACGAGTTTTCATAAACTACTCCCTTTTTTAAATGACTTTCACTTTCACTCCTCTAATGGTGTCTTTGAAGTGAAAGATCACAAGGTTATTGAATGGTCTAAAAGTAAAGAAAGTAGCAAAAATTACGACGTAAATGGCCTTACTGTTACATCCAACCAATTGCTCCCTTTAGCGGGAATTGTCTCCTATTGCAATGGTATAGACCAATCGCTTGAACAGAAGGTTCAACGTAATTTAGTCATTGATTATCAGCAAAAAAGAATATTTCAACTTGGAACTCGTCTAGGACTAGGGTTTCTATTTATAACCTTAATCATCAATTTTTTACTCTTTAACAATTACAATACCCAGGTGAGCGAATTAAAATCTGAACTTGCCATGAATGAGGTTTACAAAAAGCAATTGTTACGTGTAAGAGATCTTGTGACCAAGAAGAAAAGGATGGTCGAGCGCATGAATTCTGTGAGCAATTCAAGGGTTGTATGGTACTTTGATGAAATTGCTAAATCGGTACCAAGAACCATCTCTCTGGATCAACTTGAGTATCAACCCTTGTTGAGATCCATCAAAAAAGACAAGCTCATCACTTATGAAACTAACAAGATAATCGTAGCAGGGGTTACCAAAGACGATTCAGATTTGACCTATTGGATCAACTTATTGGAAAAGAAAGACTGGATACAAAAGGTAACTATCAAAGATATTGGTGGAGAAAATACACAACTTACATCATTTGATTTTGTCGTTCATTTAAAAGCGAAATACAAATGACAATCAAACAGAAAAATAGAATATTTCTCGGAGGATTTACGGTGTTAGTCCTTATTTCTTATCAGTTCTCTTTTAAGAAAACGCTAGCGCTACGCACTTCAATTAATCAACTAAAGGAAGACAAAATTCAGTTGGAAAATGCAGGTGATAATCTTCAAACTCTACAGCAGCAAAATGTGTATTTAAATAATATTTTACTGTCAAATAACTTGTCAGCTACCCTGTCTTATGAGCAAAATTTATTGCAAAAAGTAACTCAGTTAAAACGAGAGCATCGGGTAAAAATTTTATCCTTAGACGAGCCACATGAGTCCGAGATGGATGGCACAACAATGCAAAGCTACACGATTGAGGTTAAAGGGGATTACAGAAATTTAATGTTGTTTTCCAGTGGTTTAGAACAGCAGCGTTTAGGGAAGTTTGCCTCCGTAGTTTTTGAAAAAAAATTAAATGTTAAAACACGCAGAAAAGAAATTATCTGTAAGATACTATTGCAAAGATTAAGAAAATGATTACAGCATTGAATATCGTGATGATTGTCCTGTTAATTTGGATCTTTTACGAAGACCTAAAAAATCGTGAAATAACAACCTATGTCATGATTGGCCTTCTGTTTATTGGTGGCTTTCTCAACTTCAGAGAACATATTTTTAAAATATTTCTCATCAGTACAGTCATCAATATTTTAGTCATTTCATGGGTGGTTTTTATTCTTTGGCTTTATGCAAAATTTGAACTAAAATCCAGTCTTTTTAGGGTCTTTGGAATAGGAGATGTACTATTCTTTATTTTTATGGGCGTAAGCTTTCCAACCAGTACATTCCTAGTGATCTTCTCTTGTTCGTTGATCTTCTCATTGATGATATCACTTACATTTCGCAAAAAACTCACCAAAATGGTACCGCTAGCAGGAATGCAAGCATTATTTCTAGGACTGATCGTAGGGATCAACCTCATTTTTGAACTCGTGAACTTATATACGTTTTGAGATGATAGATGAACTTATAAATATCCCAACACAAGTTTTGCAATTGGTCAACGCAGATCAAGCGTACCACTATCGGGTCATCCCCTACAAGGAAGAAGGTGGTAAAATCTACTTTAAAACCGACCAATACCTTCTCGACGAATTCATCACAGAATTACAAATTGTACTGGGTAGAGAAATCATTTTAGAGCAAGAATCCAAACACGAAATAGAAATATCCTTACAAAAAAATTACAGAAGGAGAGAGCGAACGATATCCAATACTGCACTGGCGTATTCAGAAGATTTTTTACTCAATATCATTTATGAAGCAAAAGAAATTGGGAGTAGTGATCTTCATTTTGAAGCATTTGAGAAAAAACATCGAGTGCGATTGAGAATCGATGGAAAGCTCATTGAAAAATATGTGATCTCATCAGAGGATTATCCGAAGGTAATCAATCGAATTAAAATCATGGCGGGATTGGATATTTCTGAAAAACGACTGCCTCAAGATGGACGCATAAATTTATCAACAGATACCGAAGATTTTGATATTCGCGTCTCTTCACTGCCCACATTGCACGGAGAGAAACTCGTATTGAGAATTCTCTCAAAAAACAACCTAACAGTTCAGCTAGAAAATTTGGGATGTACCGGAGAAGAACTAGAAACCTACAAAAGAGCTGTTCAAAAACCCAATGGAATTATGCTCATCTCTGGACCTACAGGATCGGGGAAGACTACGACTTTGTACGCTACACTAAAGTTACTCAACAGAAAAGACACCAATATTCTAACCATTGAAGACCCGATTGAATACACTCTCGAGGGAGTCAATCAAGTACAACTAAGAGAGAATATTGGATTGAACTTTGCCAGTACCCTCAAAACCTTTTTGCGTCAAGATCCCGATATTATCATGGTGGGAGAGATTCGAGATGTAGATACTGCCAATATGGCGATAAGAGCTGCTTTAACGGGACATTTGGTGCTTTCTACTATCCACACCAATTCTGCGTGGGCTACAATTTCTAGGCTAATAGACATGGGTATTGCTCCATTTTTAATTGCCAATACACTAAACGCTAGTGTTGCCCAGAGACTGGTAAGGAAGCTCTGTGAACACTGTAAGGAAGAAGAGGTGATGAATCCCAAAAGCTTGCCCAAAGGATACCAATCTCCCATTAAAATAGAACGCCATTATAAAGCTGTGGGATGTGCTCACTGTTATCAAACAGGATACAAGGGTAGAAAAGCTATTTATGAGATCATCCCTATCAACAAAGATTTGGTAGAAAAAATTCAAGAAAAGGAACTAGATGTAAGCGAGTATTTATTAAAAAATAACATCAGAACACTCCAGTACAATGCATTGGACCTAGTAGTTCAAGGGCAGACTTCGATAGAGGAGATATACCCTATTTTAATTAGCTAATACAATGAGTAAAAATCAGAAAATATCCCTGCTTTTATTGGCTGTAGTGCTCACTTGGGGAGCTATCGGTTTTCAGATTTATAGCCGGTATTACCCTGAAATTCCTGAGCTACGAAAGCCCAAAACCCAAAAATTTGCGGTGGAAAATACAAGCAATGGGGAAAGTTATACTATTCAACCCGACTACAGAGATCCATTTCTAGGGAAGATGTATCAAAAACCCCAGCCAAAAGTCAAGAAAAAAGTACCAAAGCCTACTGTTCTTTTTCCGTCAATCTCCTATCATGGGGTCATCAAAGGTGAAAATACAGCATACATCATTGCTATTGACGGATCCCAAGAAATTTTTCAGGAAAAAGAGACGATAAAAGGTGTAACACTCGTAGAAGGAAATGACAAAGAGGTCACGCTGGCATATCAAAAAGCAGTAAGAAAGTATCCCATATATTAATGAAGAAGCTAAAGAAGGTCAAGGCAGGAGCAATTCAGTATGTACTGGTAGTCTCAGTCATTATTATGATTGTACTCGCTGGATTCATTTCACTGGTATTCCTACAAAATAAAGTACAACTCAAATCAGAGTTATATCAGCATACATTACAAAATTGCTATGCCGCATTCGATTATCTATCTCAGAAAGAAATCCCCTACAATACGCCCACTGAGTTACAATTTTCTGAGTTTGACTATGAGCATACCACCCTTGTAAAAAAAAGGTGGGGTCTTTTTGATATAGCGATTGCAACTTCAAAACTACGAAATGAACGAAATATCCAGGTGGGACTTATGGGAAGTCACAACAACAAAAGAAAGGCATTGTTTTTAAAAGACAACAATCAACCTTTAAAATTGGTGGGAGATACAAGAATTGTCGGAGATGTTGTCCTGCCGCAAAGGGGAGTACATAGCGGGAACATCGCTGGTACTTCCTACTACGGAAAAAAGCTTATTTATGGCAGTATTAAAAACAGCTCAGAACAATTGCCTAACATCAAAAATATAGCATATATCAAGCAATTGGTAAAGGAGTATCCTCCAGAAAATACCACATTGATAAATCTCGAGGACAAAGCGAACATCCGACAATCCTTTTTAGAGAAAACCCTCATGTTTAAAACATCACTCCCACTAATGCTCCGTGAAATGAGTTTTTCTGGAAATATTGTCCTTATTTCAGATTCTGAGATTCAAGTTAGTGCCTCCACAAAACTAAATCACGTTATTCTAATAGCGCCAAAAATATACATCCAACAAGGATTTAAAGGAAACCTACAAGCTTTTGCCTCAGAACAACTCACTGTTTCTAGCCAAACTAAATTAACCTATCCCTCGTCCTTATCGCTTATCAATCTTAAAAAAGAAAAAGAAGAAGCAAACATACAACTACTCATCAAAAGCAAAGCCGATGTTAGGGGTGTTGTTCTTTATCATGGTGATTCCAGAGAAAACAGTTACAAGACTCAGCTAAAAATAGAACGGAAAGCTACGGTGACAGGTGAAGTTTACTGCTATAAAAATTTGGAGTTAAATGGGAATGTGATTGGATATGTACACACCAACAATTTTATCACCAAACAATTTGG
>JABSPP010000071.1 GCA_013214275.1 Flavobacteriaceae bacterium | reverse complement strand
CGGTATTGTTCTCCGGTGTAGGTCCCCCTTCTAGGAGCTGATCCGTGGACTGGAATCTCTTGATGCCAAAAACCGTTGTATTGTGGAGGTTCTGTTATCGAGTAGTCACTTACGCTGATATCCTCGCTCACATAGAGTTTGTACTCCACATAAACACCTTCACCAACATAAGGATTTGACTTAGAAATTTCAGCAACTAAATGAACATTTTGCTGAGCAATAAAATTAGGGTCATTTGGATCCTCTGGTATTTCAACAGGATCTAAAACAATGATTTTTACAGGTTGTGATGTTAGTGTTTTACCATTTAGTTGAATGGATGCTGAGGGGACGGTAAACTCACCTTTCTTTTTTGGTTCGAGAGTAAAGGCGTAGGATTGTGAAAAGCTTGACTGACCGTTTCTCCACGATTGACTTATAGAATGAACAGGACCGCTAACAACTTTAAAATCTTTGAAATTAGGTCGTATAAAATTATCGGCACCTTGCTTATTTACAGTAAAAGTGATGCGAAAACGTTGGTTTAATCCCAGTTTATTTTTACTGATGCTAGAGGTGAGTTCTGCTTCTTGGGAATAAACAGAGGCGCTAACTAACGTAAAAAGTAAAATAGTAATGTATTGTACTGTTTGCCTCATGGATCTCACTCTTGAAATTGCAAATATAAAGCTTACCAGTCTTTTTCTTGCTTAACTTTTCTGCCTCTTGCTTTTTTTACATTTAATTTTTTTTGTGTCTTTTTTTCCTCGTTGTTTAAATTTTCTAGCAGTTGCTTAATTTGCTGAGGAGTCATTTTACCTTGACGAGGTTTAGGCTGTTGCTTTTTCCCCTCGTCTTTTTTATCTGATTTATTTTTATTCTGATTTTGATCGTTTTTATTCTTTTTCTTCTCGGGGTCTTTTTTATCTTCACCTTCTTTCTTATCCTTATTCTTCTTTTGATCATCCTTTCCTTTATCCTTTTTATCTTTATCCTTGTCTTTATTTTGTTTCTTTTCCTTATCCAGAAGTTTTTGCGCAACAGCAAGGTTATATCGAGTCTCGTCATCACTAGGGTTATTTCGCAATGCGTTCTTAAAGGCATCTACAGCACCCTGATAGTTTTTGCCTTCCATATGAGCATTTCCCATATTGTGAAAAGCTTCAGCCTTTTCAGTTTTGTCTTTTGCTGTTTTTACTGTTAGCTCATACTGAGGGATGGCTTCTTTATAATTTTTTTCTTGGTAAAAGGCATTTCCCATATTGTAGCTGGCCTTTTTGTATGCACTATTTTTTTCAAGTGCTTTTTTGTAGGAAACTGTAGCTTCTGAGTAATTCTTTTTCTTGTAGAGTTCATTTCCTTCTCTCACGTACTTTCTAGCCTCTCTTTGTAAGGCAATAGAATCTTTCTGAGCGAAAAAAATGCCAGAAACCATGAAAAATGTAAAGGTAATAATGTTGCGCTTCATACGTTCAAATTTTAATCGAATCTAATAATAATTTGACCAATCTTATCAATCTTCTTCATTGAACAGATCTACTTTTCTTAACCATTTCGTTTTTTTGTCTAGTAAAAAAACATCTAAAAATAAAAATAGAATTCCAATTCCCAAAAACCATTGAAATTGGTCTTCATAATCTGAAAATTGCTTTGTTTCAAATTCACTTTTTTGAGCATTTCCTATGGCATCTTCTATCATATTCACAGGTTTATCCGTCTTGTTCCCATCAATATAACTCCCTTCTGATGACTGAGCAATTTCTTGAAGAACATCTGGTTTTCTTTGCGTGATAACAGTCTCTCCTTTTCGGTCTTTCTTGTAGCCAATTAGAGAACCGTTAATCTTTAGTGGAATTCGACCGCCAATTTCTGTCCCCACACCAATTGTATATACCTTAATGCCTTCATCAGCCATGTTGATGGCCTGCTTGCTTTCTTCTTGATGATCTTCACCATCTGAAATAATGATTAAAAAACGATTTGTTTGTTCGTCATTATTATAAAAAGTCTTTGCCAGATTCAAAGCTTCGTTAATAGCAGTTCCTTGACTTGAAACTAAATCGGGATTGGCATTCTGTAAAAACATCTTAGCCGCAGCATGATCTGTTGTAATAGGTAAAAGGGGATAGGCGTTACCAGCATAGATAATGATTCCAACACGATCACTTCCTAGTTGGGCAATTATTTTAGAGATAATTTGCTTTGATTTTTCTAACCGATTAGGAGCGATGTCTTCTGCTAGCATGCTTTTGGAAACATCTAGCGCAAACACTACATCCACACCTTCTCTTTTTACTGTTTTTAACTTGACACCTACTTTTGGGTTGACAAGCGATAGAATCAAGAATGAAATTCCTATGATAAAAAAGATGAGTTTTAATGTTGATTTGAAAGCAGAACTGTCTGGTGCCAATTTACGCAGGAGTGTTATGTTAGAGAATTTTCGTTGTGTTCTCTTTTTCCACCACCATACAAAAAGGAAAATAGTCACAATGACAGGGATAATTCCAAATAGATAAAAATATATGGGTTCTTCTATCTTATACATGGGATGTTTTTATCAATTCTCCATTGAACTGTTAACTTGAACGGTTTCAATATTCTTGAAGTTTTAAAAATTCTAGTCTTCAAATTGAAATAATTCATCTGTTTAGATTTATTTTTAATCTTTAGGCATTCAATCACTTGCTTTTGTTGAGCTTTTAATCTTAGACCTCTATTTTTGGTTGTAAAAGCCATTCTTACAAAGTGTACACTCTAAAATAAGCATTCACCAATTGTTAAATAAAACTTCTGAACAAGGTATTACTCATCAGAAATTCTAGTAATAGTAATCCGCCTGCAATGAAGACAAATATTCGATACTTCTCATCAAATGAGGTATACTTTAGCTCTTCTATTTTTGTTTTCTCTAGCTGATCAATTTCATCATAAATCTCTTGTAGTTTACTATTGTTGGTAGCTCTAAAATATCGCCCTCCTGTCTCAGATGCAATGAACTTTAATAGGTCTTCGTCAATTTCTACTTGTTGCATTCTAAAGAGCAATTCTCCCGTTCTCGGGTTTTTCGCATACGGAAACTCTGCCATTCCATTGGTTCCAATTCCAATAGTG
This sequence comes from Flavobacteriaceae bacterium, assembly GCA_013214275.1. Taxonomy (GTDB): domain Bacteria; phylum Bacteroidota; class Bacteroidia; order Flavobacteriales; family Flavobacteriaceae; genus Polaribacter. The sequence continues at coordinate 4,793 of JABSPP010000071.1, read as the reverse complement.
TAGACTTTAATGTTCAACTCTTTGGATAGCTCTGTAGCGGTTTTTGGATCAATATTCCCTGTATTATTTACCCCATCGGTCAAGAGAATAATGACCTTACTTTTTGCTTTACTATCTTTAAGACGATTGACACCAGAGCCTAACCCCATTCCAATGGCTGTTCCGCCATCTATTTGTCCCCATTTAATTTCAGAAATGGTTCTTTTTACAATGCCTTTATCGCTTGTAATAGGTGTTTGTGTAAAACTTTCACCAGCATAAACTACAATACCGATTCTATCGTTAGGTCTTCTATTTACAAATTTAGTAGCCACTTTTTTTAGGGCTTCAAGCCTGCTTGGTTTTAAGTCTTTTGCTAACATGCTTGCAGAGACATCAATAGCCATGACAATATCGATTCCCTTGTTGGCTTTTATTTTAGTTGTTACTGCAACATTTTGAGGACGTGCCAGTGCTATAAACAGAAAACTTAGTGCCAGAAGCCTTAATAGATATAGAAAAGGTTTTAATTTTGATAGAAAATCAGCACCTGAATTAAATCCCTCCGTATTGGAAATAGTAAGCACTGCAGTATTTTTCCTGTGGGTAAAAAAGTACCATAACACTAAAAAAGGGATCACTAAAAGTAACCATAAAAAAGCTGGATGTTGAAACTCAAAATTACTCCACATAAGCCGAATCAATTTTTATAGAGTTTACAATCTTTTCTACAATATTTTGAGCAGCAATATCATCTTTTAAAGAGGTCAAAATGATTACTCCTAATTTATTTTTATCGAGTAAAAAAATAGAAGTATACACAAGAGGTGTACCTTTTTTTTTGAGTGTCCCTGTCACTTTCTTCCCACTAACCCCATCGATGTCAATGACTTCAATTTGAGAGGTGAGATCAGTAACTTCTAAATCTTGAGATAGCTCGCGTTGTGCACCACTAACAGCATTATCTAGACTTGTTTGAACTGATGAGTCAAAACTATTGGTAGTTAAGGCAATCTCTAGTGAAGCTCTTTTGTTTGAATAACTATAATTACCTGACGAAATAATCAAATTTTTGATGTTATCTGGGATGTCGAGATCAGGTTGTTTAGTGAGTTCAACAGGTGTAGAAATGGTAATTGAAGGAGCAACCCCATAAGTTTTCGTTACCCATGCTTTTTTTAGAAGGCCCTCAGAGCTAAGTGGAATCAAATGGTTGATCATCTTTGGCACAAAATTTACAGCCAAGATAACCGTGGCAATCGCAATAATAATTCTGACGGTTTTCTTACGATCAACTTTTCTTAATACCGATGGACTGACAGTCTCTAATGAAGTTTTTTGAGGTGTTACTGTCTCTTCCTGCTTGGTTAGTATTTCTTGTTCTTTGGCTATGATCGCTTTGTATGCTTTTATTTTTGGTTGAATATTACTGATGATGTTTTCCGTCAGTTTTCGGTCTACTTCTATTTCATGAGATAAGGGCTTTGATTTGGCAAATTTTACCAAATCAGCATTTTTAAGGACTAGATGTAGATTTTTAAAAGTGTGTTGTTCGATTTCTAAATGTCTAGTTTTATTCTGGGTTTTTACCAATTCAATGATTTCTGAAGAAGTTAATTCCTGAGTAGGAATCTCTACATCTTTACCCAAGTAGTTTTGCAGGATTTCAGTGAGCTCAGTGTAATATTCCTTAATCCTATTATTCTGCCAAAGAAGTTTTTCATCGAGTTCTTTTAACTTAGCAATTGCCTCTTCAAAGGCAGGAATTGTTGGAATAACTGCCTTTTCTAAGGACTCTTTTTTCTTGCGTGTTCTTAGGTATATAATCAGTGCTGCAATGAGAAGGATACCAAGAACAACCCAAATCAAATAAGGCTTGAAATCGTTAAATACCCAAGGCTCACTTTGGATTGATTTGATAGGGAACATTTTTTGTTGTAAGGTATCTACAGCAACAGTTGCAACGTTGATCAGAATAGAATCTGTTATGTATGCTCTATTTCGTATAAAAATCTGTTGAGAAGGAATGTAGAAAGCACCGCTATCGAACCCAGTGAGAATGTATTTTTTAAATAAATTATTTTTGACGGTATCCAAGGGGAGGTCTTCTACAATCTCCAATCCAGTAATGCTTTCTAGTTTGGGGATTATAACGTTAGCTGTATCTCCTACAGTAATTTGATATTCGAACTGTTCACCAATTCGAATGTTGGTAGTGTCCGCTTTGACACGTACTTTTTGAGCAAAAATCGTAAAAGGGAATAGATATAAAGAAGATAATAAAACAACGTATTTGAGGCCTTGTTTAAGGTTTATATGTTTTGGGATGTTTATATTTTGAAAGAAAGTCATCAAATTTGTTTATGCATCAATTGCACTTGTGTTTGAAATAACCTAATAATTTTTTCACGTAGCTTTCATCGACTCTTGTGTCTATTGTCCCAGCACCACTTTTTTTAAAGGAAGAGTAGTAGTAATCTGCCAATCGAAGTGCACTGGCTTTATAATTTTTTCTGACACGTTTAGATGAAGTATTGATCAGTTGTACTTGATGGCTTTCTGCATCAAGCATAGGCACCATTCCTAGGTTTGGGATTTCTTCATCATGTTTATCATAAACCCTAATTCCTGTAATATCGTGCTTGTTACCTACAATTTTGAGAGTATTTTCGTAACCCTCGGTCATAAAATCAGAAAGCATAAAAACGATGGCTTTTTTCTTCATGACATTACTCAGAAATTTAAAGGCCTGCGCAATATCTGTTTTTCGACTTTTTGGCTTAAATTCTATGAGGTCTCTAATAATCCTCAACACATGACTCTTTCCTTTTTTCGGCGGGATGAACAATTCTATTTCATCAGTAAATAAGATTAACCCGACTTTATCATTGTTTTGTATGGCAGAAAAGGCAAGAGTAGCGGCAATTTCGGTTATAGTATCCTTTTTAAACTGCTCAGAAGTGCCAAAGAGTTCAGAGGCAGAAACATCAACCATGAGCATCATCGTAAGTTCACGCTCCTCTTCAAATACTTTTATGTAAGGTTCATTGTAACGAGCAGTAACATTCCAGTCAATTGCTCTGACATCATCTCCAAATTGATATTGACGAACTTCGGAAAAAGTCATTCCTCTTCCTTTAAAAGTAGAATGGTACTCACCTCCAAAAATGTGATCTGACAATCGGCGAGTCTTGATCTCTATTTTTCGAACTTTTTTGAGGATCTCTTTTGTGTTCATTCGCTAATTTAACCACTCCAACGGCAACGGTTTTAAACTAATTTCTGTAGTTTCGGACTCGGCCTTTAATACAAATAGAGGAATCTTTTTTAAAGTTAAATTTATATGATTTCTTCTATTAATGCTATTCAATACTTGGTCAATAGATCTTTGTTTGGATAGGATCCAATCATTTAACAATCGATTGGATTCTGAACTGTAATCAAAGCAGTCAATATGAAATTTTGGCTTATTGTCCTGATAAACAATCCATTGCCCATAATCATTTTCAACAAATTCTAAAACTTCTTTCACCCCCATTAGGGTTTTATATCTTGTTATCTTGTATTTCATAGCAAATGTAAGCCGTGTAATTAAACATTCTTTCTCTGTTGTAATATCTGAGATTTTTAAGGTACTTCTATTTCGTTAATGATAGAATTGATAATATCTGTTGATAAAATATTTTCAGCTTCTGCCTCATAGGTAATTCCAATTCTATGTCGAAGTACATCATAGACCACAGCTCTTACATCTTCAGGAATTACATATCCTCTTCGTTTGATAAAAGCAAAACATTTTGCAGCTTTTGCCAAGTTGATACTGCCTCTAGGTGAAGCACCAAAACTAATCAAAGGGGTTAGGTTTGACAGGTGATACCGGTCTGGATAACGAGTGGCGAAAATAATATCCAAGATATATTTTTCAATTTTTTCATCCATATACACCTCGTTAATCACTTCTCTAGCTTTTATAATTTGATCAACAGACACTACTGGATTTACTGTGCCAAATCTACCGTTCAAATTCTGACGCATGATAGTTTGCTCGTCCTCCAACCTTGGATAATTAATTACGGTTTTAAGCATAAAACGATCTACTTGTGCTTCAGGTAGTGGGTAGGTTCCTTCTTGTTCTACAGGATTCTGTGTAGCCATGACAAGAAAGGGCTCTTGCAATTTGAAGGTTTCATCTCCAATGGTTACCTGACGCTCCTGCATAGCTTCTAACAATGCAGATTGTACTTTGGCAGGTGCACGGTTAATCTCATCTGCTAACACAAAATTTGCAAAAATAGGCCCTTTTTTAATGGAAAAATCATTTTTTTTCACATTGTAAATCATCGTCCCTACAACATCTGCAGGTAACAAGTCAGGGGTAAATTGGATTCTGCTGAAAGAACCTTGTACGGCTTTGGAAAGCGTATTAATCGCTAAGGTTTTTGCCAATCCGGGGACACCTTCCAGAAGGATATGACCGTTACCTAATAAACCAATTAGCAGACGCTCAATCATTTGTCTCTGACTTACGATTACCTTGTTCATTTCTGTTGTCAGTAGATCTATAAAAGCGCTCTCGCGTTCAATTTTTTCATTTACAGCTCTAACATCTATTTCCATGTTTAGCGTATCTTTAAAAGTAAATGCAAATGTAAAATATTAGGAATTTCTATCTTGTTAAATATTGGTTAAAGGTGTTCGCATGAAAAGTTCCAATAAAATTTAGTGCAGGTAACCTAGAAAAGGGTTGCCAAAGTTTGTTTTCTGAGTTAAAATATTAGATTCTATCATTATTTCTATTGTAACTGATGTTACGC
>JABSPP010000070.1 GCA_013214275.1 Flavobacteriaceae bacterium | reverse complement strand
CTCCCTTTTGTAGGATGGAAGGGTATCTAGTTTTATTGAATACGCTTGTTGGACTTTTAACTTATAATTGATATAAAGTTCTAGGTTTTTAGCAACATCTCTTCCCTCTTCATTGTCGATCGCACTCAGATTTTTCTCATAAACCTTTTTAAATTCTCCTACAGTAATCTGCTCTTTATTAATGCTAGCAATTACTTTATTGTCTTTTTGTGCACTTAACTGCAACACTGTGATGAATGAGACAACTTATACAATAATTCTCTTCATGTATTTAAATTTATATTAGCTATTTGGTAGTTCATCATTTGCTTTTCCTAGAGGCCTTGGTCTTTACCTTACTTATCTCTCTATGAGGATTATAAAGCACTAACATCCAATCAAAACTTCCTTTGAAAATATAGAACGGTTATTTCTCAAATCAAACATATTTAGATCACTTCTACATATACAATTATCTTGGCTTGTTAAAGTAATCAACGATTACAAAGATATAATTCCTTCAATCTTTTCTGCTTCCTTATAATGGTTTATAACTTCTTCAGAACTGGATACCTTTATCATGATTGAGATGCTGTTATATGTTCCATTTTTTGACTTCCTCGTCTTGATCACAGCTCCTTTATTATCAAAAATTTTCTGAACTTTAGCAACATTGTTATCGTCAGAGGCAACAATAAATTTATAAAGGTAATCCGATGGAAAAACGGTTGTTTCTTCCAATTGCTTCTTTAGTTTATCGTAAAATTCTTTGCCTGCTTTCATCAATAGGATCTAAACAAATTGATTGTTTTAAAACACGCACAAAACTACATCATTCTAACGGTATAATAAATTAATAGTATATTTTTGTTTTTATGCAGAAAAAAATTGTCCTTACAGGAGGACCTGGAACAGGAAAGTCAAGCATTTTAGATGAGCTTAAAGCTCGAGGGTTCAGTTGCATGCCAGAGATATCTAGAGAAGTCACTAAAAAGGCACAAAAAAAAGGGATTCAGCAATTATTTCTTTCTGATCCTTTGCTGTTTAGCAACTTGCTATTCGAAGGGAGAGAGCATCAATTTAAACAAGCACAACAGAACAATGCCCACTGGGTTTTTTTCGATAGAGGAATACCAGATGTTTATGCTTATTTGGATTACAGTAAAGCATCATATCCTCGTATTTTTAAAGAAAAAAGCAGAAATTATAGATATGATGTCATTTTTTTATTCAAACCTTGGAGCGTAATTTATATTTCCGATAACGAGCGTTATGAAAACTTTGAGGAATCTAAAGCAATTGACCGATATTTACAACACGCCTATCAGGATCAGGGTTATTCCGTGATAGAAGTTCCGTTTGGAACCGTAAAGGAACGATGTAACTTTATGATCAACTGGCTGAAAACATACACATGAAAGAACCAAAAGATGTGTTAACGCATTATTGGGGACACGACTCTTTTCGTTCGCCCCAGGAAGCCATTATCAGAGCTGTGATGCAAGGAAAAGACACCCTTGCACTACTCCCAACAGGTGGTGGGAAATCTTTATGCTACCAAATCCCGGGGCTGCTTCTTGATGGAATTTGTTTGGTGATCTCTCCTCTTTTATCCCTGATGAGAGATCAAGTGGCAGGTTTAAAGAAAAGAGGAATCAATGCAATCGCATTTGAAAGTACATTAAGCACAAACGATATAGTAGCCCTCTTCGACCAGTTAAAGTTTGGAAATACCAAATTTTTATACCTATCACCAGAGAGGTTACAATCACCTTTAATCATTCAAAAGATCAGAGAACTCCGCCTAGGCTGTATTGCTGTTGATGAAGCTCATTGTATTTCTGAATGGGGACACGATTTTCGTCCCTCTTATCGCAAGATTCAAAAGATCAGAGCATATTTTCCAGATACAAATATCATCGCATTGACAGCGACCGCTACCAAAAAGGTGATTACAGATATTATGACCAACCTTTTAATGAAGGATATACAAATATTTAAAAAGTCGTTCTCTAGAGAAAATTTAGCATATCAAATTTACACACTGGAAAATAAAACTCAAAAATTGTTGAATATTCTCTCTAAAAACCAATCATCAATCATCATATACGTTGGCACTCGAAAAAAAACAGAGGAGCTATCCAGCTATATCAACTCAAAAGGTTTTAAAGCAGTTGCTTATCACGGAGGAATGTCTGCACAGGAGAAACAACATTCATTTGATGATTGGATGTCTGAAAAAAGACCCATTATTGTTGCAACCAATGCCTTTGGAATGGGGATTGACAAACCCAATGTAAGGGTGGTTGTTCATATGGATTTACCTTATAGCATAGAAAATTATGTCCAAGAAGCAGGACGTGCAGGGAGGGATGAAAAAAAGGCTTTTTCAGTTGTCCTTCAAAATGAAAATGATATCGATACTTTCAAGAGAAATACCATAGAGAATACCCCTAGCATTGCTGAAATTAAACAGGTTCACAAGAGGCTTTATACCCATTTTCAAATTGCTATGGGAGAGCAATTAGACACTGCTTTTAACTTTAATCTACAAGAGTTTTGTGAACGATATCAATTGAAATACAGAAAAACAGCTACCATACTCAACCTTCTCAAAAATCACGGTATTATAGATATCAATCAACAATTTGATAGCAGGTCAACAATTCAAATTCTAGTCTCTAGCAACGATCTAATCCATTTCAAGAGCTCACATACATTCACCATGCAATTGCTAGAATTGATCTTGAGAAACTATGGCAATATTTTCTATCAGCATGTCAAAATTAGTGAGTTTACCCTGGCTAAAAAGTTAAATACAACTTCAGAGATTGTCAAGAATATTTTAGTCAAACTACACGATCAACAAATCTTAGAATACAACAAGGTGAGTTCTCATCGCGATCTGTTTTTTCTGGTTCCTCGTGAGGATGATAAAACCATTAACAGGTTCTCTAAAAGTATGGAGAGATACCTCGAATTTCAAAAGTTAAAAGCTAAAAAGCTCATTCAACTGGTTAAAAATAACCAAGTATGTAGAAGCATGCAGATGCACTCCTATTTTGGAGAATCCCGCAAAAAAGTTTGCGGGATATGTGATGTCTGCCTTAGAAATCATGAAAAAAAAGATCTTACTTCGCAACTCATAACATTATTTCAGCAGCAAAGAGAAATGACCAAAGAAGAAATTCTGAATCGGTTAGATGCTAATGAGGATACAATTTTGATACATTTGAGGCATCTTTTACGAAAAGACCTGATCGGATTAAGAACAGATAGTAAATTATATTTAAAATGAGAGCCTTGAGAATCGTTTTTATGGGAACACCTGATTTTGCAGTAACTATCCTAGACAGAATTCTGGAGGATCGCCATATCGTGGTTGGTGTTGTTACTGCACCAGACAAACCTGCTGGCAGAGGGAGAAAGCTCAACGAATCAGCTGTAAAAAAATACGCACTTGCTCATCAACTGCCTCTTCTACAACCTAAAAATTTAAAAGCTCCTAGTTTTATAGAAGAACTCACCTCTCTCCAAGCCAACTTACAGGTAGTAGTGGCATTTAGGATGTTACCCAAATCGGTGTGGAGCCTTCCCAAATACGGAACATTTAATCTCCACGCCTCTTTGCTACCAAATTACAGAGGAGCAGCTCCTATCCATTGGGCGATTATCAATGGAGAATATAAAACAGGAGTCACAACATTTTTTATCAACGAAAAAATTGATGCTGGAGAAATCATTCTCCAGAAAGCTGTTGATATCTACGATGAAGAGACCGTGGGACAACTACATGATCGACTGATGTATCTGGGGGCAGAAGTCGTCTCAGCAACGATCCTACAGATTCAAAAGAATGAAGTTAGTACGACAAAACAACCTAGTGATGAAATTAAAATAGCACCCAAACTGACTCCCGAAAACACCAAAATCAATTGGAATGCTTCACTAGAAGAGATATACAACCATATTAGAGGAATGAATCCTTTTCCGAGCGCTTGGTCAGAAATTGTAAATGACAATCACCTAATTCCTGTAAAAATATATAAGATAAAAAAAGGGCGAGAAAATCATCATCTTGCCAATGGCGCCATCCTCACAACTAAAAAAGAATTGAAAGTGGCAGTTACTGGTGGATACATTATTATTGAGGAACTAAAACTCTCTGGAAAGAAAAAAATGGAGGCAAAAAATCTCTTAAATGGTTTTCATTTTTCACCAAATGCAAAAATGCGCTAAACCCTTTACCACTAAAGGATTTACAAGGATTGACTAAAAAAGAGCCTTTATTAACAATTTCATACCATTTATCAACAAATAGCCAGTTTTTAAGAGGCTTTACTTGCACAAACCTTTATTCTATCTATATTTGTTTAGCTTTAAAGCAAAAAATATCAAATTAATTTAAAAATCCTTTTTATTATGAACAAATCAGATTTAATCGATGCTATGGCTTCAGATGCGGGAATTTCGAAAGCGGCTGCCAAATCAGCTTTAGAATCATTTATGTCTAGCATAACTAACACCTTAAAAGATGGTGGAAAAGTTGCACTAGTGGGATTTGGTACTTTCTCTGTATCTAAGAGGTCTGCAAGATCAGGAAGAAACCCACAAACAGGTGCAGAAATCACCATTGCTGCTAAAAATGTAGCCAAATTTAAGGCTGGAGCTGGATTAAGCAATGCAGTCAACTAAATACATCTTTAATAGAATATGAAAAAACTCTCCTTACAGAGAGTTTTTTTTAGCAAAATTTACCCTACTTTTAAAAGTTGTCAGAGTTAGAACTACATAAAGGAAATTTACTCATCGCAGATCCCTCCATATTGAATGATGATTCATTCAATAGATCAATCATACTTCTCACCGAGCACAATCATCAAAGCTCCGTAGGTTTTATTCTCAACAGACCTTTAAAATATACACTAAACGATGTCATCCCAGATATTAACTGCTCCTTTACTGTTTACCAAGGAGGTCCTGTAGAACAAGACAATCTATATTTTTTGCATAGGATTCCTCATTTGATCTCAGACTGCATCCAAATAAGTGAGAATGTCTTCTGGGGAGGAGATTTTAACATCCTTAAAAATCTACTTATCAACAATGCGATAAAAAGCACGGAAATACGATTTTTCCTAGGATATTCTGGCTGGAGTGCAGACCAGTTGAATGACGAGATACAAAATCAGTCGTGGTTTGTTTCCAAAAATGACTTTGAAAACATCTTCTCTGTAGACAATGAATCCCTGTGGAAGAATAAACTCATACAAAAAGGAGGCGAATATAAAATTTGGGCCAATGCTCCTAGAGATATTCACCTTAATTGACCGCCCGAAGTAACTTCCATCACTTTTAAATGAGATTGCAGCTTTCTGGCTAGGTCAGTCTTAAACCCCTTCTTACGATACTTTGTCACAGGCTGAATACCCATCAAGCAATTCGTAATAAAAATCTCATCAGCTTTCTGAATTTCAAAGGGTGTGATAATAGACTCTTCTATAGTATAGCTGTCATTTTTTGAGAGCATGTCAATGACCTTAGCCCTTATAATTCCATTAAGACATCCCTCAGAAAGTGAGGGAGTCTTCACCAAACTGTCCTTTACCAAAAAAATATTGGCATTGGTGACCTCTACCACTCCTTTTCGCTCATTTAAGAGAATGCAATTGTCAAGAGCATGTTCCTGCGCATAGATACTTGCTAACGTATAAATCAATTTATTGGTCGATTTAATCGTAGATAAATATCCCGAATGAATAAAAAAATCTTTGTAAAGGTCAACATGATACTCTTCCTTAATGACATGAGACATAGGCGTCACAACCACCAAAAAATCAACATCGTTCGATGTGGGCATATATAGTCCGCCATCCTTTCTAAATACAGAAAGTCGAGCTCTTAAGTTGGTTTGAATATCGAGGGGAGCAATCGTTTTTAAGATTTCGTTTTCCAAGAATTCTAAAGTAAATTCAACGGGAATTTTCATCCGAATCATGCGCATGGAAGCCATCAATCTAAAATAATGTTCCTCCCAAAACACCAGTCTTCCGTTGCGTATTTTTACCGTTTCAAAGACGCCGTCCCCATAATTAAAAGCCCTGTTAGAAGGCGTGATTTTCACCTCGTCAGATGGAAGAAGTCGTCCGTTGTAATTTACCATTGATCGTTATAAGAGTACAAGACAAATGTACGCTAAAGAAAAAGAAAGGCATAAAAACTCACGTAAAAACTACAACTATCTATGACTCCCTTATTCCTTGTTACTTTTGGGCGTTCCCTTTCAGGTCGGGCTCTCCGCTGTATCTTTTTTACACTTTGTAGGCAAAAAAGGATGCCGCTGCGATCCCTAACGCAGGCTCTAAAGCAGCTTTTCAACCAAATAAGCACATATGAAGGGCTATTTTTGTCATACCGGTGCGCAATGCGATAGATTGTAAAAAAGATTTCTTGCAACAAACAATCTTTTTGGGCATCGAGATAACATCCCTTAACCTCTTGATTAATCCCTTAAAATACTGTGAATTAACGTGATTTATAGAAGTACACAACCTCTGTGATACAATGCTATTTTACGAAACTTATCGGAGTGCGCCTCAGCATTGGAGTCACCTATTCATAAGAAATTAAGGACACGCCCTTGAGAAATTCTTTGTAAACAAGCGGACTAATTTGCTCTAGACTCACACCTATGCTCCTATCCTGTGTTTCAGCGTATCTATTTGATTCTCCCACAACTGTTTAGCACCTTCCATTTCATCCTCTTCAGCATAGTCAGTAACAATAAGAGAGACATCTCGGGTAATATCATCTACTTGAATTCTAAATTCAAAATAGCTTTCATCATCTTCACTTTCCGTCCATTTGTAGCGAGCATAATCTTCATTTTTTCGGGAAACGATAAGCGCTTCTTCCTCAGAATCGTCCCAAAAAAAGGTAATCATCTTACCTCTTGAGTTAACACGATCTGCAAACCACTCTTCCAGACCAGAAGGTGTTGCAAAATATTGATACAACATATTAGGTGAAGCGTGAATAGGAAACTCAATTTCGTATTTGATTTTATCCATCCTTTGATTGATTGTTTTAAATGGTAACAGCTATTCTGTCAGCATTCATGTTGCCAATATAGGTATTTATTCCAGTTAAAAAAAATTAAAATCGCAACTTGCTTTGAACTAAAAATGGATTATATTTGCAGCCGCCTATGTAAATAAATTTTTTCTATTGGGTAAGCCCTAATCATAAGGGGTTAAGACATTTGAAAAACAACCATGGCGAGGTAGCTCAGGTGGTTAGAGCGCAGGATTCATAACCCTGAGGTCGGGGGTTCAAGTCCCCCCTTCGCTACAAAGGAAAAGCAGCTTTTTACAAGCTGTTTTTTTAGTTCATGTATAACATATGTACAACAAATTGATCCCTTTTTAGGTCTTATTCAGGTGAATTATCATTACTTACCTCTTCAATCATATCTTTTGGTGATTTGTAATCATCATCTGAAATAAAGACAATTCTTCCTTTTAAAACCTCAGCCCAACAAAGAAAGTTAAATGCTGTAGGTGATCGTATTCCTCTCTCCCACTTTGCAACAAGAAAATCAGCTACACCTAATTTATGGTTTACATCCTCTTGTGTTAAACCTAATTCTTTCCTCCTATTAATCATTGGATTCACTACCTCTTTCAAAAAGTCTTCTCTCTTCTTAGGTTTGTTGTTTAGTTTGATATCCATTATTTAATTCCTTTTCAGTTTTTACAATTGACCGCGGAATATAAATTTTGAATTTGCTACCTAACATGCACATAGAACTAAGCATGCACTGTAAAACACAATGGTATTTTCTCATTGATTGTGCATATGCTTTTACTCAATTTTGCTATTTATAGATCGCTCACTTCAACAATGAGGAAAACATGTTTTAAAACAATTGAAAATAATCA
>JABSPP010000007.1 GCA_013214275.1 Flavobacteriaceae bacterium | reverse complement strand
TCTAGGCTTCCAGAATCGTCTTCATCTGTGTTTCCACCATAAGATAATCCACCAACTTCAGTCGTAGATGTTTCAGTTGAGCCTACTGCTGTAGAATTAATTGAAGCACTCCCACAAACAACAAGTCCACCCCAGTCTCCAGTAGATGGAGTAGCTGCATTTGATGTAAAAACAATTGGATTGTTGGCAGTGCCATTTGCAATAATTCTAGCTCCCTGCTGAATAGCAATGTAGGCATTTACTCCAACAGGCGCTGCTTTGACGGTCATTCCAGCTGGAACTGTTAAAGTTGTTCCTGCTGCCATTAAGACTGGTCCGTTAACGATATATTGAATATTGGTATCTAAAGAAAGGTCTTGGGTGTAAACACCACTTAGATACACAATATCGTCATCGTCGTCATTAGAACCTCCGTTGTTGTTGGTGATGTTGGTCACGCTGTTATCATTGATTACAACGTCTGCTGTATCATCTGCTTCACATCCTACGAGTACAGTGGCAACAAGACTAAACAAGATTAAAAAATTACGTTTCATTTTTTTTGATTTAAGAATAATAATTAAAATTTATATTTAAGTGATACTCCAATGTTAACACCTCTCTTGAATTCAAGTAAGGTAACATCGCCATTTGCATTTACCAATCCAGTACCTGCTAACAATGGGCTACCTTGTGCACCTGTATTTTCACGGATTAGTGAAACATTTGGATTTAAAATATTTGAGATTTTTAAGCCTAGCTCGATATCCTCGCCAAAGTTATTTTTTAGGATGAGGTTGAGATAAGGGAGACCTTTTTCTACCATGTTCCCTAAATCCCCACTTCCTAGAGCATAAATCCTGTCAGAAAAGTAAGAGAATGTTATGGCTGCTTGTGGTTTGAATTTTCCGAATTCAGGGTTGTATGTCAAATCTGCGTTTACGATTACAGGAGATGCTCCTTGTAGTTCATCGCTTGTTCTGCTTCCAAAACTGGTTCCAAAGGTAAAGCCATCAGAGGTCAGCACTGGTTTCAAATCTTGTTTTGTGCCGGTAAAGGCAAAATTACCCCCAAAGGTTAGTAATGCTTTATCCTCATCCTTCATCAAAAGATTTTTCCTAAATTCGATTTCTAGTCCTAGTATTTCAGCTTTGTTTCCAGTTCTGAAGAAGCGTTGATTACCAGTAGCATCAGTTGCTACAACCCGGTTAACGGGGTTATTAATAGTTTTTGCAAAGACTGCTGCAGAAACTACTTCAGATCTCGATGGAAACCACTCGTACTTTAAATCATAGTTGTAAATTCTAGAAAAGGTAACTCCACTACCGTCAGGTTTTCCAAGTAAGTCGGGGTTTCCTCCAATACGTTGTGTCACGTCTTCATAAACAAAGTTTGCTGCTTCTTTGAACTCGGGAAAAGACACTGTGCTACTAAAGGAAAATCTTAAGTTTGAATCTTCATTCAAGGAGTATTTGAGATTCAAACTAGGGAGGAAAATTGTTTCATCTACATCTCTCCGCCCAGAATCTGTGGGTACAGGGTTGATCACATCATATTCGATGGATTGTGAAATGGATTCTAATCGGATTCCTGGCACCACTAAAAAGGTATCTGTTAGATTGATCTCAGCTTCTACATACCCTGCATAAATATCTAATTTTCCTTTATATTCATTCTCATAGAGCTGTGGCCTGTTGACTAACCCTATCGTTTGATCTAACCCTTGAGGGTTTCTTGCAATATTTAGGTTCCACAGCCCAGAACCATCTGGGATATTGATGTTTGATACATCAAAGAAGCCATCTAAGCTGTGAACATCAGTCACAGGATTTGATAATTTATCAAGAATATCATATCCGTATCTATGATTGATAAAGTAGCGTTCTTTTGTTCTTCCGTTGTACCCAAAGTTGATTTTGAAGTTTTCTGAAAAATCTTTTTTAAAGTTGATGTACGAGTTGAATTCGTTGTCATCAATACTTTGGAAGAATCGCTGGTTGTCAAATGCGATATTATCGTAGAAAATTGGATTGGTATTTGGGTCATTATCCAGTGCAAATTGGTAATCTTCAAGTGATATTCGCTTTCTGTCGGGTTCATCAGCAAGTACTTTATTGTAACCAGATCCCCATGTGATCACAAATTTACCATCTTCAAATCTGTGCGACCCTGTTATTTGATTCACCAATATAATGTCTTGATTGAACTGAGCATTCATTTGATAGAATCCACCATCTCCATTTCCACTGAACCCATCTCTGTTATATCCTAATCCTTGGATTCCAAAGTATCCTACTTTATCAGAAGCACTATTTACAAATAGAGAGTTATAACTCACTTTATTATCAGTATTAATTTGATATGTAATATTAGCCATGGCACTCGTAGTGGTGTTGTATACAAACACCTCTGAATTATTAAATCTTACTTTAATGTCATTGGTGAAGTCTAGTGCTGGTCCTTGAAGGTATTCGTACTCATTTTCAAAGGAAGCTGTTCCAAAAAAACTCAATCTTGATTCATCTGAGATATCAACAGAGTATCCTCCTTCGAAAGATGCATTGATATTAATTGGAGATGAAGCATCTTGCGGATCAATACCATGAGATAATACAATGGCAAACGGATTATTTTTATACCGATTATAAAATCCAAAGAAACTTGGCCCTTGATTTCTAACGAAATCTTGTCCCGATGCGTTTCCATTGACTCCTGAACCTAAATTAATAGTAAAGTATCCGTCTCCTCTATACTCTTTAGAATCAATGTTAACATTCCCTGCTCCAAAATCTCCATAAAAACTTGGACTGTAGGCTTTACCAACAGATACATTTTCTATGATATCTGTTGAAAATAAATCCAAATCGATGTTCTTCTTATTCACATCGTTGGAAGGTAAAGGGAGACCATTAAAAGTAGTGTTCTGATATCGATCACCCAATCCGCGGACAAATACATTGCTGCTTCCTTCTTGTTTAGAAATCCCTGAGATTTTAGAAATAGCAACAGCAGCATTCCCAATTGCTTTGATGGATAACTCCTCTGCGCCTATGCTAGTAGTAATTTTAGTCGCATTTTTTTGAATCAACAACTGCGCTGCTACTTTCTGCTTACTTGTCTCTGCGCTTAGAACAATTGTTTCTAGTCCCACAGCGTTGGCTATAAGGGTTCTGTTTACAGTAACTGACTCACCAGCAATTACCGTGATAGGAACCTCTAAAGTTTGATATCCTAAAAAGCTAAGAACTAGATAATACGTTCCTGCTGGTGCAGAAAATCTATAGTTTCCTTCTTCATCAGTTTCAGTTCCAATAATGGTTCCTTTCAAGGATACTGACGCATATGCAAGTGGCTCATTATTGAACTCACCATCGAGTAACTGCCCTTTGATTATTCCTTTCTCCTGTGCTGTTGCCAGTTGAACTAGCACCAGTGTAAAGACGAATATAAAATTTTTCATTAGTTAAAGCTGAATAAATATTTCATGACAAAAATCCTTCAATTTCGTAAAGCAAATGTTAGACTGTTATTATGATTCAGTTATTTGAATATTATTTAAATGTTATGAGGTTAAATGATTGTTAAGTGCTTGACTTTCGATTTAGAATCGTTATTTTTGAGCTATAACATTCTATAAATAGGTATGAATTCTAGCGATATTAAAATCCTTTTAGTAGATGATGAGCCAGACATCTTGGAAATTGTAGGGTATAATTTAAAAAACCAAGGGTACGATGTTTACACAACTAGTAACGGTTTGGAGGCCTTAAGCGCTGCCAAAAGAATTATTCCTCACCTTATTTTGTTGGATATTATGATGCCAGAAATGGATGGTATTGAAACTTGTGAGAACATTAGAAGAATGAAAAACCTCGAGCATACTCTAATTGTTTTCTTAACAGCTAGAGGCGAGGACTACTCTCAAATGGCAGGCTTTGATGCTGGTGCTGATGACTATATTACAAAGCCAGTAAAGCCTAAGATTTTAATGAGTAAGGTAAAATCGTTATTGAGGAGGTTAAAATCTAAAGAGGCATCAGAATTAAAGACAACGATCGGAGACATCACCATTAATAGAGAAGAATACCTTGTTACGAAAGGTGACCAAAAAATTGTGCTCCCTAGAAAAGAGTTCGAGCTGCTATCTCTTTTAACTTCAAAACCTGGAAAGGTGTTTAAAAGAGAGGTCATTTTAGACAACGTTTGGGGTAGCGAAGTCGTGGTTGGAGGCAGAACGATAGATGTACACATACGAAAACTTAGAGAAAAAATTGGCGATCATCATTTTAAAACCATCAAAGGGGTTGGTTATAAATTTGTATTGGATGGTACGGATTAACTTTTTTGCTTTTGATAAAATCTTTGTAAAGAGTTTGGTCAAATAAAGGTCAATGCCTCAGCAAAAGGAAATGATTAAATACAAATGGTTAGTGTAAATTGAGGCGAGTGAAAAAACTTAAAAAAACGTATTCTTTTGCACTTTGGACCTCTATTTACCTTGCACTATCTGGGATTTCTGTAGCTGCCCTGCTTTACTTTCTGTTTTTTGAAAACTATCAGTATCTAGGGATAGTAATTTTATTTATTCTGATTTTTTTATTGTCTTTTTTAATCATCCAATACAGAGTGGAGCGATTTATTTACGCTAGAATTAAAAAAATTTATGAAAAAGTTGCTATTTTAAATATCGATGATTTTAATCCAAATACTTCTGTAAAAGATATTGAGTCACTCTCGAAAAGTGTTCAAGATTATGTGGAAGGCAAGCGTATAGAAATTCAAAATCTTACTGAGCGTGATTCCTTTCGGAGAGATTTTCTAGGCAATGTTTCTCACGAGTTGAAGACTCCTTTGTTTATGGTGCAGGGATATATTCTTACTTTGATTGAAGGAGCTGTAAAGGATAAAATGATTCGAGATAAATATTTGGAAAGGGCAAACAAAGGAGTAGAACGCTTGGTATCTATTGTAAAGGATTTGGATATGATTGCCAAATTGGAGACTCACGGAGTTAAAATGAATAAGGAGGTCTTTAATATTTTGGAAATTATTCAGAATGTTTTTGATCTCTTTGAAATGAGGGCTAAAAAGAGAAACATCACTTTGCGTTTTGATAAAATTTACGAGTTTCCTGTTTTTGTAAAGGGCGATGTAGAAAGGATTGAGCAGGTGTTAATTAATCTGGTGATGAACTCAATCAAATATGGAAAAACCAATGGTATTACCACGATTGGTATTGATTCCTACAACGAGAAAAAGATTATTATAAAGGTCATCGATAATGGAGAGGGGATCAAACAAGAGCATTTACCTAGACTGTTTGAACGTTTTTACAGAGTAGATCAGAGTAGGTCTAGAGAGCAGGGAGGCTCGGGATTAGGACTCTCTATTGTGAAGCATATTATTGAAGCTCATAACGAGACAGTGCTGTTAAAAAGTACTTTTGGCGAGGGCTCTGAATTTTCATTTACCATGGAAAAGGCGAAATAAGTTTTTATCAAACTCCTTGTTTTCAATTTCAGCTTTCAACCCATCGAATACTTCAAACCTTTGAGTGGCAATACAGTCCTCAGAAATCATTGAGAAATATCCTTTCTTGTTTAAATATTGAGCTAAGTATTCCTGTTCATTTTGATTTTTCGTCGGAATCAAAATTGCGCTCTTACCCAAGGTAATCAAATCCATTACTGAGGAATAGCCAGACCTACAAATTACCTGTTTTGAGGCATTGAGTAAAAACCCTAATTTTTCTGTAAGCGCAAAATTAATTATTTGAATATTTCCAAGTTCTACGGTAGTTTCTCGCGGTTCTATTTTTCCCTGAACCAAGCATATTTTTAAGTTGCTGTTGTAAAATTTTTCTATTAATTTTTCTTCTAGTTGGGTTCTATTAGGTTCTGGACCAGAAAGCACAATGAGCAGATCTAGAGTTTTCTTGACATCTTTTTTTTGAAGTCTACTTAAAACCCCAATGTATTTTTGATTGAATAATTTTTTTGATAGTGATAGTTCTCCTGAAAATCGAGAGTCTTTATCGTCAGGAATCCAGCATTCATCAAATTTTTTGATGATTCTTTGGTGGAAATAGCTGGTGATTGGCTTCAATATCCCTGATTTAACATTGATTTGGTGGGTGATATAAACCGATGGTAGGCCAGAAGAACGAATGCCAAAACGGTTGTCCGAAATAATTCCGACTACCGTACTGTTTTTTTCTAAATACTGATGTATGACTCTCTGTTCTCTTCTGATGGTTTTTATGATGACAGGAATCTTTTTGAATAGGCTCCATTTTAAGTACTTTCCATAGGAAATTTTATACGAAGGTAGCTCGATGCTCTCCAATTTGGGAAACTCTTTTTGAAGTAATTCAAGAGCTGCACCATCACTAGCAATAACAGGAGTTAGTTGTCCTTTTTGTAGTGCTTTAATTACTGGGATGCAGCGGGAGGCATGACCCAGTCCCCAGTTCAATGGCGCTACAATGACTTTTCTCATGATGTTAGATCAAATCCTATATCTTTTCTATAATACATTTGATCAAAATGAATTTTTTTGATGCTTCTATATGATTTTGAAAGTGCATCTTCAATAGAATTTCCAAAAGAGGTCATAGCCAATACTCGACCTCCGCTGGTAACCACAGTTCCTTGGTTTTCTTTTGTGCCAGCGTGGAAAATAATAGATTGATCCACATCATCTAACCCAGAGATCTCTTTTCCTTTTTCATAGGCTTCTGGGTATCCTCCTGAGACGATCATGACTGTTGTAGCTGTTTCTGTTGTAACACAAAACTCTTTTTGATCTAATGTTTGATTGGCGACTCCTTCAAATAAGTCGAATATATCCGAATTAATCCTTGGCAGGACGACTTCGGTCTCAGGGTCTCCCATTCGAACATTATACTCAATTACATAGGGGTTCCCATTCATATTCATTAAACCGACAAAGATAAATCCACGGTAATCAATTTTTTCCTTTTGCAATCCTGTGATGGTTGGCTTTACAACTTGTTCTTCAACTTTTGATAGGAAATCGTCATTAGCAAAAGGCACAGGGGAGATTGCACCCATCCCACCAGTGTTAAGCCCTTTGTCGCCCTCTCCAATTCGCTTGTAATCTTTTGCTGATGGAAGAATTTTATAGCTTTTGCCGTCTGTCAATACAAAAACTGAAAGTTCTATTCCATCTAAAAATTCCTCAATGACAACCGTAGCAGATGCAGATCCAAACTTCTGGTTGGAAAGCATTTCCTCGAGTTCAGATTTGGCATCTTCCAAAGACTCTAAGATGAGTACTCCTTTCCCAGCTGCCAGTCCATCTGCTTTTAAAACATAAGGAGCGTTTAGGGTCTCTAGAAAGGTTTTTCCTTCTTCTAAGCTTTCTCTTGTAAAGGACTGGTACTGGGCTGTAGGAATACCATATTTTGTCATAAATGCCTTGGAAAAATCTTTACTTCCCTCTAGAGTTGCACCATCTTTTTTTGGACCGATAACTGGAATATTTTTTAACTCTTCATCGGCAAGAAAGAAATCGTGAATTCCCTCTACCAGCGGAGCTTCTGGGCCTACAACAACCATTTCTATGTGTCTGTTCAGAACCAATGCTTTTACAGCTAAAAAATCGGTAGGGTTAATGGCAATATTGATGGCAATCTGAGAAGTCCCTGCATTTCCAGGTGCAACATATACTTGATTTACTTTTTGACTCTGAACAAGTTTGTATGTGAAGGCATGTTCTCTTCCTCCGGAGCCTAGTATCAGGATGTTCATGAAATTTAAATTTATTGACAAAGATATCGAGTCGAAAGGATTAAAACGCTATTTCAAACTCCATTTATAAAAATACTTGATCATAGAAATGGTATGTCTCAAGAAAAGCTTGATATTTTTCGTAGATCCCTGTTTTAACACGTGAAATATTTCAACTTTTGGATAGTATAATTTTTTCTTTCCTGCCTCGTCTATTTTTCTACAAATATCAATATCTTCCATGTACAAAAAGTAGCGATGGTCAAATCCTTTTAGCTCTAGTAAATCCTCTGTTTTATACAGGTGAAAACAACCTGTTAAATATTCTGCATAAAACGGTTGGCTCAGATCTTTATCGGCATAGATTCCTCTATCAATAATTGACTTTGAAAGTCCGTTAAAGATTGGAAGACGTCTAAAAAACATTTCTGAAAGTGATGGATATCTTCTACATGAGTGCTGGAATTCTCCATTGGGAAATAACACCTTAGGAGCAACTAGAGCTAGTTCTTGATCTTTTTCTAATTCATCGATTAACTGATCTATGATGGTTTCCGAAAAAGTGACATCTGGATTCAGAATTAAATGAAAATCTGAATGGGTTTTTATCTTATCTAAGATTAGATTGTGTCCTTTCCCAAAGCCTATATTCTTTTCGGAACCTTGATATTCAATTTTATCGTTTTGAAATTTCCCTTGAAAAGAGTTCCTTTTGGAGTTATCAATCAGGTAAAGCTTGGTATTGTATTTTTCAATTTTTAAAAAGCACTCTATGGTCTCATGAAGCATTTGATAATCTTTATTAAAAAGCACAATTGAAGCCGTCAAGTTCCTATTTTCTGTCATTAGTATGCTTTTTCTTCGCCTTTTAGTAAATTGGTAACGGTATTCAAGATAATTTTAACATCTAGAAAAAAAGACCAGTTTTCTATATAGAAAATATCAAGACGTACTCTATTTTCAATATCTGATTTCTTCTTAATTTCTCCACGATATCCACTTACCTGAGCTAACCCTGTGACTCCTGGTTTCACCGAATTTCGCCTGAAATAATTATTGACTTCTTTCTCAAATTGCAATGACTGTTTGTTCATGTGAGGTCTTGGCCCTACCACACTCATATCTCCTATGAGTACATTGATAAATTGAGGCAATTCATCAATACTTGTTTTTCTTATGAAGCTTCCAACTTTCGTAATTCGAGGATCATTTACCGACACCTGTAGATCGTCTGATTTATCATTGATCTCCATCGATCTAAATTTGAAACAGGTAAATTCGCTACCGTTCAAACCTCCTCTTTTTTGCCTAAAAAACAACGGACCTTTCGATTCCAGCTTTATAATGATGAGTAACAAAGGAATCAACCATGATAAAATCAACATACATACCATCAGCGAAAAGAAAATATCAAAGATTCTTTTGGTAATTCTGGTCTCTATAAAATCAAAAGGAAGGCTCTTAACCTTGAGAACTGGAATTGTTTTATAATACTCTAAAGCTAGATTTTTACCATACAAATTTTTGGCATCTGGTATGAACTTGATATTGATTTGATGCTCTTTTGCAAAAGTGGTAATCTCTTTGATGATCTCTACTTTGAGCGATGATGTTGAACAATAGACCTCATCAATTGAATTTTCAATCATATAATCGAAGCTCTGATTGATCTTTCCGAGGTAGTCTTTGGACTTACTCTCTTTATCAGAAAAGAAGCCCATAAGTCTATAGCCTAAAGCATTTTGAGTATTAAAAAATTGTGTGATCTTTTTGGAAGCTTGATCGGATCCGATCACAACTACTTTACGAAAGTTTCTACCGATCCTCCTGTAAATCCTCAACGCAAAAAAAGACAAAAACTTGACAGTTAGTGTACTTAGGGTCATGAAAATGAGAAAATACTCTTGCTGATCGATGACCAGAGAGGTTTTGAAAATCCCGAGGTAGGCAAAATATGCCATGAAGAAAACCAATAAATGTCTTATGAGTAAGGATATCAGTTTAATTTGACTGGTATATCTGTATACGTTGTAATATCCAACTGAATAGGAAATGATGATCCAAGCTAGATTGATGTAGATGATGAAATTTACATTGGTCAATTCAGCAGATAAAAAGACATAGGACGCCACATTGATAATGACTAAATCGATCATCAACAATAAGGGTCTAATTAAATAAGAATATCCTGTCTTTATCATATTACACTTTCAAATAATCTACGTTACATCATTTTTTCATCAATTTGATACATTCATAAAAAAAGATCTCATACTGCTTATTGATCTCATCGCTGTTAAAGCTCTTTTCTATTTTTTTTGCATTGTTTTGAACCTTTATCTTCTCATCAGGTTTTGATACTGTTTCTATCAGCACTTTTAGTTCTTCTGGATTCAAAAAATAATATGCATCGCCTTCTAAGATCGCCTTGTTAAACTCATTATTATGGGCAATGATCAAAGAATAACATCCCATGGCTTCTAACAAAGAAGGGTTGGTTCCTCCAACTGAGTGCCCATGGAAATACATATTTGAGAAGTATCTCAAGTTATTTAAGATCTCCTTATCATAAACAGACCCTAAGAAACGAATCACACTTTCCTTGCCGTATTTCTCATACAGTCTTCTCCCGAAAGAATTCCTTTTATAATCTCCAACAATCACAAGAGGTGTCTTCGTATTGCTCATTAAAACTCCTTGAATGATGGTCTCTATATTATTTTCAGGTTCTATTCTAGCAATGATTAGATTGAACGCTTCTTTTTCAAGTTCAAACTGTTCGAGTAATTTCAAGTTTTGAGCATCTATAACTTCTGAGCCATAGGCTATATACTTTGATGATCGCTGAAATTTTTTGGTGATATAGTTTTGAATACCAATAGAATCGGATATTAGGAAATCACTCTTTTTTACGGCCAATCTTTCGGCAAATTTTAAGTACGATTGAACAAGTTTGTTGTACTTGCTTCTCTTCCATTCAAGTCCATCCATATTTGTTATAATGATGGAACTTTTGGGAAACATAAAAGACCAAATAGAACTACTGGTATATCCTAGCTGGAGAATGATGTCTGCATTTCGTTTTCGTGAATCTTTCACACATAAGAAATCGTATATAAACTGACCGAATGAGCCCAAAGTTTTTTCAGGGTCTTTACAGTGTACAATTTCCACTCCTTCAAAAGAACTTTCTTTATAAGGGTGATTGCTGGAATTATATATTATAACCTTGTGTCCTTTTTGTTTGAGAAACACACTGAGAAGCTCTGCAAATTGTTCAAATCCACCATACCTATTTGGTATACCTCTTGTTCCTAAAATGGCGATTTTCATAACTTATTTCCTGATAAATTCCGCTTCTTCTCTGATAAAGAATTTGCTAAAAATAATAAAGTAGTCGTAAAAAAGTAAATTCCATTGACCCTCTCAAAAACACATTCTGAGAGCAAAAAGAAAAGTACAAATGTAGAAAATATGGAGATTAAATGATCCCGGGTTTTGATTCCTTGAGTGATCCCTAAAATTATAATCATAATTAGAATTAATAATCCGAAAATCCCTGTTTTCCAAAAAGTATCAATAAGCTGATTATGAGTATTGTAGTTCTTGTGATGAGTTAAACCTAATGCAATCAATTCTTCTTCTAATATTTTATCCGTTCCTCTTGCAACTCCTTTCCCTAGAATAAAATCTTCTTTATTCATGGTGCTAATAGCTTCTCTCCATAACATGAGTCGTAAGGTTAGTCCATTCACCCGAGCATCATTGGGCTCACTAATCTTGTGCTCAGATAAAATAGAAAAGTCTTCTTGATTGAGAATTTCCTTAAATCTTTCTTTCAGCGGTGAAAACAAAAGCACCACAAATACCACAGGAATCAGTAATAATATTTGTCTTTTGTATCTCAAAAACTTGAACCCCATTAACAATAAGCTCGCAACGAGTACCATTTTTGAGCCAGAAAACACCAAGAAAACAAGTAGAATTGATTGTAAAATATATTTCTTGATCCCAGCAGACTCAGTTTCTAAATATAGTATGGAAAAGAATAGTAAGTATGAGAAATAGATGGGATGCAGGTATTTTGTGAACAGATCAAATGAGAGAAAGTTAAAATTACCATGTACAAGAATATCAAAAGTTGAGGTTAACAGAAACCAGAAACCCAAACCAAAAGAGGCATACACAAATAAAACCAAATGCTTCCTTTGGGCGATAGCAGGAATCACTAAGCCTAAAATCAAAATTGGCAAAAACCGATCTATTGTAGACATTTCATGATATCCTTCTTTAGCGATAAAAAGATTGTTTAAGAGATACACTAAAAAGAAACTCAGGAACAAAAGATTCATCCTGTTCTCCTTGATCTTTCTCCAAGAGATCTTTCTTAAATTAAAAGCTAAGAGTAATACTAAGGCAATATTAAAGATTGGATGCGGTAGAAAAATACTTAATAGAAAAATTACAATTGTGAAATCTGAAATAGATGTGAGTTGAATCCTACAAGGTTTTAGCAAGCGTATCATCTGTAAAGCAAACACCATGAAAACAAAGAGAATTCCTACTAAAACATAGCCTTTTTTGAAGTCGGAATGGTAAATATAAGAGCTAGGTAGTTCTAGAAAACCGTATTTTTCATAGACAATGATATCGTATGTGTCTAAATTCTCCTGTATTCCAATACCTCTACTCTTTGCTTTTTTGAAAGGAACAACAATTGTATCACTTGAAGAACTTATCGTAATGGATTTTATGGATAAGGTATCATGAGGCTTCACAAAATATATTCTAGCTTTTCTAATGATGTCCTCGGGGTCAAATTGAAAATTCAGCACTGAGTCTTTAAAGCTTTTATATTTGATAGGAGTTTTTAAATCTACTTCGGAATCAGAATCTTTGGCGATAAATACAATAGGAGTATTTTCTTTAGTTATCTCCTCATTGAATTTAATGTCAATAGCATCTACCTGGCTCTCTAAAATTTTATACTTAGAAAATCCATAAAAACCCAATAACATACATATAATGAATACGACTAGAAGATACAGGGAAGTCTTAGGTCTATGTGTATTCATAGGCTATTTATATTTTCTTCAAAACTTTTGCTGGAATTCCTCCTAAAAGTACGTTTCCTTCAAAACTCTTTGTCACCACACTTCCTGCCGCAACAACTGTCCTGTCCTTCAATTCTACACCATCTAGAATAGCTGTATTTGCTCCTATCCAACAATCATTTCCTATTGAGACTCCTTTCCTAGAAACCCCTTGTTTGCGAATGGCAAGATCTCCTTCAGAAAAATTATGATTCTCAGAAAAAATCTTCACATAGGGTCCTACAATGACGTCATCCCCAATTGTAATACCTCCCTGACCTCCTAAGTAGCAATATGCGTTTATTCCTGTGTTATTGCCGATTCGAATCCCCGTGCCTTTATCGGCAATAATCCCCGTGCAAATTAAAGTACAGTTTTGTGCAATGGTTACATTTTCACCAAGTCTAATTCCGTTTTCAGAAAGCGCATTGATGGTAACGCCATTTCCTAGGATCAAATTTTTACCAGACGAAAACAATCTTCGATGCTTAATACTTACATTTTTGCCTTTGAAAAACAGTCCTTTCAATCTTGTAAGAAACAACTTCGACCAGATTCCTCTAAGTATTTGCCATGCTCTTTCATTAATAATAACAAACCACTCTACTTTTGTGTAGCTGCTAGTAATCTGATAGTTACCACCTTTAATTTTTGAAATAAGCTTTTGAATCATATGTTTAAGACAGAGATAAAATATCCATCAATTTTTGGGCTGATGTTTGCCAAGAATATTTTTTCGACCAAGCCAGTCCTTTTTTGGAGAACTTCTGCATTTCTTTCTCTGAAGACAATAAAAAGTTAATCTTTTCTGCAATGTCTGAAGGTTGGTCAGGATCAACGTACAAAGCTGCATCACCATATACTTCTGGAAGACTTGTTCTATTAGAAACCACAACAGGCACTCCACTTGCCATGGCTTCTAGAGGAGGAAGTCCAAATCCTTCTGCATAGGAAGGAAAGCAAAAGACCTTTGCAGATGCATATGCCAGAGGCAATTGATGCTCTTTGATAAACCCAGTAAAAAATATCTTTCTTTCTAGGTCTAATTCTTTTATACGTTGCATTAAATCATCTTTTTTATGGTCATAACCACCTATAATCACCAGTGGAAACTCTATCTCTCTCATTGCATTAATTAAACCAACGATATTCTTCCTCACGTTTAATCTACCTAAATATAACATAAATTCATTAGGTAAATTATATTCTTCTTTAAAGGCTAGGATGTCCTTTGGATCATGTTTCGCCAAAGGTCTAAACTTTGGGTCCACACCGAGGTGCACATAATGCACATTTTCATCCCCTAGTTGATGTTTTACAATTCTACTTTTTTCACTTTCAGAAATTGTAATCACCTTCTTAGCTTTCTTTGCGAATGGTTTGATAAAACTCAAGTACAGCTTCTCTTTCAATGAGTAAAACTGAGGATAATCTAAATAAAGTAGGTCATGAATATAAACCGCACTATTTATATTTTTAGGTGTACCAAAGTTTTGAAATAAGACAATATCTAAATTGTATTTTTTGGCATATTTAGGTAAAACAAAGGCGTTTGAAATGAGATTATTGACATTCTTCACATATAGAAAAACATGATTCCCTTTCGGATAAGGAAAGTCTTCATATTGGTCTTTCTTATCCAAAAAAAAGTAAAACTGGTAGTGCTTAAACTGGTCTTTGAGCAATTCTTTAACTAGCTGTTTGACCACAATTTTACCACTTGGTGGACCATTGAAAAACCATTTTATATCTACTCCTATTTTCATTCTTGAAAATTCAAAACTTCCTTTAGCCTTCTTCTATTTGATTTTGAGAAGTGTTATTTTTTAGGCTGAATTTGAGATGTAAAACCCGCTGAACGGCAAAATCAAATTCTTCAACTTTGGTGAATGCTAAGATCCATAAAACGTACTCGGCTAAATTTGAAGAGAAACTACCTGTAAATTGGTACACAAAAATGAACCAAAAAATAAGACTTCTAAATCTTGAGTATTTCACCTTTGTCTTTTTGTATAGATAGATTTCTAGAAAAATTTTAATCAACAAACCTAGATAACCCAAAAGTATAAATATTTCAGCGGATGCATTTGGTATGGTCACTCTAATATTTAAAGATTTTCCGTAGTTGTAGTGTTCTGAGATAATTTCATGACCTAAGATTTTAATATGCCCCCACCCAATACCAAAAAAACTATTTTTCTGCTGTAAAATTTCAGCCCCTAAGGTCCAAGGATCCAAAACTCTAGCAAGACCTGAAATATCTTCTCCTTTTAAGAAGCTAAGCGTTCTTTGCACCAAAACATACTCTGGAAAAAACACGAACAAACAGATTAAAACGATGGAACCTAAACCAAAAAATCCAACTGCTATGTATAAATTCTTTTTCTTTTTAAGCAGGCTAAAATCCCAATAATAAATGGCAATACTTAACACAATCGCGGCGATAACTCCCAGTGATCTTGACAAAAGAAAAGACAAAACTACTGTGGAAAAAAGAAAAATATTTCTGACCGATTTTGAACTTAAAATGAGACCATAGAAATAAAAGAAAATAGGCACCAATAAAAGGGCATAATAAGAGGGTTCATATACCAGAATTCTCAATTGCTTTACTCCGCCAAATGCGCTGATCCGCCATATTTTACTTCCTATAACAGGAACTGCGATCACAAACAAGGCGAAGACCATGGCAATCATATTGAGTATGGCTAAGACTTCAATGGTGTGGGCAACCTGGAAGGGTTTCCTTTTCAGTTGATCAAAAAATGACACAGCTATAATGGCAACGATAAAGTGAAGCGTTAGAGATTTAAAATATTCAAAAGAATTCTCTATTCCAGAAAGACTATGAGCAACAAAATAAAACAAGGCCATCGCTCCAAAGAAGAGATAGAATTTGAAGTATCGCTGTATTGTATTCAAGAAAAACAGTGGCGATAAAAGCATGAGGTAAGTTAATCCAAGTGGCAATCCAAATGAATTGAAGAAAAAGTAAATAATTGCAATTAAAACAAAAACTTTAACCCTCATTTATCAGTTTTATAAACGCTTTAGAAACGACTTTCAAGTTCTCTTCTTCCATACATTTCGGATCGGTAAGAGGATCGCTTATAAGACCTTTCGCGCTATACGTTAATAAGTACTTAGTAAACTCTTCAAGAGGCATTTTATTTTCCAGTTGCTTTTCCCATTCTTCCAAGAGATCGTATATACTATTTGTATTTCGCAATGTTTCTAAAGAGATGGTATGGCAATTTCTTAGCTTATCAAAAAATATGGGTGCAAACAAAAATGCTGGTTTACCAGACAAGGCAGCTTCGTAAGCAATAGAACCAGAAACACTAAAGATGGCTTTGGATTCCTGGATGATCTCATGTGAATTTATGTTCTCATTGAGTAAAACTACATTGCGAAGCTTTTTTATTTTCTTGAAGAAACTCAAGGATCTATCTCCAATGGCGTTTGTATGTTCCTTCACCACCAAAAACCAATCATCTGGGAGTATTCGCCAAATATTTTGAATATTGGTATACTGATCATCGTAGTACCGACCTACAATGTCTACAGAGGCTTCAGGTTGTTTGTGTAAAGTATAGACTACAAAGTTCTTGTCCTTTACAATAGTGAAAGGCATTGTCTTTACAAATGAATACGTAAATCTATTCCATTCCTCAGTAAATCCTTTATGAAGTCTACCTTTTAAGTTGGTTGGTGAAATGGACGGATCATCTTGTTCCATATTCTCCTGGGTAAAAAAACGAATTCCACGTTTTAACTTACTTAAAACTTTTAAGGAGTTCTTCACTCTCAATTCATTTATCACCGACTCTGTGGGTCTTTGAAGCTCTATGAGGTCTCCTTTTTTGTTGGTATCGAATTTAACATCTTCGTAGATTTTTGATTGAAATTCATCTTCTAAAAATGTAAAATGATACGCAGGAATTCTAATGGTTTGAGGGTGAAGGTATTTACAATTAAGTTCTTCTTTCTCCTTAAACATTCGACACATTAATACTTCATGTGCATAGGTAGTCTCTCCAAAAACAAATGAAATCTTATGTTCTTTGATAAAGGAATAAATTCCTTTTTGAATATTGGTTAGAAAAGAATAGCCCCATTCTCCATAATATTTTAAGGCTCTATCGACGGAAGCTAGTTCGTTTAATTTATACTCGCCTACCTTCTCGCTTGGAATATTACCACGTTCTTTATTAATGAGTAAAAGGTTGGAAGCCCCATATGTTGGTAATAGATAATCATAGAGCATTTTATTAAGAACAATCCAATACACTTCAATGCCATTATCTTGAAGGTTTTTCCCAATCACATCAAAAAAATATGTCTTCTTATAATTGGTTACAAAGCAAACTTTCTTCATCTTAATTTCAACTTTTTGAACAAAATACTCTTTTCTCTCAAGCTAAAAAAGGGCAAGAAATAAAGTACTATTACAATACTGCTTAGTAGTATTAGAAGTTTAATAATGAAATCACTCAATTCGTAATCTAAGAAAAATCCAATACCAAAGTTTACAGCCAAGATTATGATGGCACTTATAATTTTTACACGGGGAACGCGGATTTTATAATGCTTTTGCCCAACATAAAACGTGAGTATAAATACAAATCCAAAAGTAAGAATCTTTATGATGCTTATCCCAAATAACTTGTATTCTTTAATGAAAACGTATTCTAAAATGAAGCTGGCTAAAATCCCTAACCCTAAAATCAAAGGAATGGAGCATGTTTTTCTAGAATATTGAATAGTTTGGTGAATGAGATAGTAACTACTTTGAAAAATAGCCCCCACAAGCAGCCATGGTAAAAATGTAAAAATTTCAAAATATTTTTGTCCACCTATCACATTAAAGACATGATACCCTACAATTTGTATAAAGATGCAAGCAACAGTGATAAATGCAATGTAATTTCCAATGATGTTCCCATACAGTCTTGGTGTACTTTTCTTATCGGCAATTGAGAAAAAATGTGGAGTCCAACCTAAGGAAAATGAAATCCCTACTGTTATAATTACAAAAGATACCTGGAAGCTTAAATTATACAATCCAAGGTAATCGGAGCCTAGTTGATTTTCAATAAGAAAATAATCCAGTCGATAAAGTCCCCACCACAATAAGGATTGCAGCATCAGTGGAATTCCAAATCGAAGAGATGCTTTTAAATAAGATGCTTTTAGATTCTTTAACGTAAAATATCGTTTATATAGAAAAAAGGAGATCAAAAATAGTGGAACTCGCGCCCAAAAATCGCCTTTTATTTTCCCAAGAGCACCTTCCTCATTAATTACCACGAAATAATAAATTACTCCAAGTGAAATAAAAAACTGAGTGATATTAAAAAAGAGATATTCTTTTGCTTTTCCTTTGATTCTGAAGAGACTCAAATTCAATAGGGGGAAGGTAAATAAGAAAGAATAGCCAAGCACGTAATAGATATAATCTGAAACCTCTACACCCGAAATTGATAACTCATAGACATAGTTATGAATGAGGTAAAGTATGGCTAAAATGGCAATATTTCCTGCAACTAAAAATAAAATTAAGGTCGAAAAGAGAGAGTTGAACTTCTTTGGATCATCCTTAAAATCGAAGTAGTAGCGCAATAAGGTAGGACTAAACCCATACTGCATAATGGCATTTAAAAAGGTTCCTACAGCCATAAAAACAGCTACAACACCATACTCACTCACACTCAATTTATTGATATAAATAGGCAGCAATGCAAAGGACAAGGCTTGTGCCAAAAATTGCCCTACAGTATATAGGGAGATGTTTTTTGTAAGTGAACTATTCTTCAAATTATTTTAAAATTAAGCATATATGATCTATAATTCACACTTATTTGTGTTGAACTTTTATCATGAACGATTATCTATATGACAAGAGCAATTTTTTCTATATCTGAAAAATCTTCTGCCAGCAGTAACTCTTCGTATTTTGTATTACTAGAAATGTGATCTATTTCCCGTTGAAAATCGGTATAAGAAATGATTAGTTCTGAAAATCTAGAATCTGGAAAAATAGTACATACCTGAGCAAAAAGTGACTGATATTCTTTGATTTCAACATAAGAACTCTCTCCGATAAACTTCTTTGCATTGTTTTCTGATATTTCGCTCATACGTGAATCTGATTTTACATGCTTTTTTAGAATATAGGTCCGGTCTACCGATTCGAATTGGCTAGACCTGCCGTGACCATGAGAAGCCAAGTTCATACGCACCAAGAAAAACCGATTAATTATTTTGGTGGTAATTCTATTTGGCAATGGCATAAACTTCCGAGAAAGTCTTGCTAATTTTCTTTTTAACTTCTCTCTGTAGGTTAGATAACTCATGGGAATTGGCAAATAGGAAAACAAATCAATTCCTCGCAAATAGGGTATGATTTTTCCTTCTTGAGTCATCATTAAAGCATCATCTGCCAAAATCTCCACATCATTATTCTGATTCAAAATATTCAAAATCATTATTGTTTTTCCCATTCGTCGTCCAGCAGTAAAAATAGAAACGCAATTGTCTTTTTTTATAGCGCTTGCGTGCAATGATACAATTCCTTTACGAAATGCAATGAGTTTGATCAATGCATCTAACAAAGCTGCGTAATAGTAAAACGTAAATCCTTCTTCAACAAAGAAAATATACCCAGAGTGGGTCATTTGAAAAGAGGCCTTCTTAGAAGAATACTTGTCGTGTATAAAAATACAATCAGACAAACCATCAATTCCTTGTGAAACATTCTCGACGTCAGAAGGAATCTCGAGCTGTTTCTTTTGGGTGATTGAAATATCAATTTTTCCCGGTGATGAAGAGCTATGTGAGGACTTAAACTCTTTGATATTTTGCTCAAGCCAGCTTTTTTTCAGAGAATGCACTTCCCAATTCAATCTTCCATTTAATGAGAAATTGGCTTTCAACTGTCCCATAAACGACAGTTTATGTGGGTTGTATGATTGATATTGATACTTTTTATATTCTTGGTATCTATTGTTTTGGACAGGATATTGTACACATGTCTGTATAAATTATCCAAACGGTCAATGGTATTGATCCTTCCGGAAAAAAGTGCTGTGTAGTATCTTTTCAACAGGTCAGCATCTGCATATACAACATTCGATGCTAGTCTTTGCAATAGGGTTTCATCCAGCTCGATTCTGGTGTCCTCTGCATTGGTCTTATTAATGTAAAACGAAGTACCCATTTTTGAAAAACTATTTTCTAATTCGCTTAAAGATGCCACAGGAATTACTTCATAATTCAGTTTTAACTTTCGAAATAGCTTCAGTAAAAGTGAGTTAATTTTTGTCTGCTTTTTATCAAGCTTCTGAGACCAATTGATAAATAAGCGCTTTTTAAAAGACAACTTCTGAGTGAGTTGAGGGTAATGTACAAGCTCGTGATGAAATTGTTTGATAGACACAAATAACGGAGCTACCATTCCTTCTGAAGAAAGGAAGATTCGATCGTCTCCTAGATATTGACATCCGTTATACAAAGAATCGGTGAGCAGTGAACTTTTCCCGGTTCCATCCCAGCCAAAAAACAAGATAGCTTCGGCGTCTTTTTTTAGACCTGCCGCATGTAGCGTGACGATATTCTTCTTTAACAAATAGAGCTTAATATGATCAAAAAGAACATCCCAAAACAATGATCCTGAAATATCAGAGTCAGAGACAATCATTGCTTTCTCTTGAAAATTATAATCTGGATAGATTTGTTTTTCTTTATCATCGTGAAGAGCAAAACCTTTCTCTGTTAAACAGGCGTTAGGGTGTAGCTTTTGAAGGATCTTTTTCTCATTTACTTCCGTAAAATGAACCTCAATGCTAACTTCAGTATTGTTTTGAGATATTGAGTGATGTATGAGCCCTTCTGATTCTAGATATTGTTGAATCTTATGAGGACAATTGACCAATTTTACTACGCAAACTTCTGAAAAAACTAAGATCATAATGTTTTATTTAATCAGTAAATCAGCATACTCTTTAAAGTTCTTGTTCACCTGCAACAAAAAGCACGCATCCTTTTGCACCAGTCTTTTGAGGGCATTGAGTTCTTCTTCAACAATATTCTTTGAGGCTACAAATAGATATATCAATGTAGCTGCGTAACTAAATTTATCAAACTCTTTCACAAAATTATTGATCCCAAATGTGAAATTAATAAATTCATCTTCTGAAATCCTTCGCTTCTCATTTTCTTCTCCTTGCATCAGCACATAAAAGCTAGTAGGAATAGAATTTTCTGCGATATAGTCCTTGTGATAATTGAAATGAACTCGGCTTTTGCCTTCAAAGACTTTCTTGTACTTCGACTTTTTATTTTCGTCTAAAAAAGAATCACAATCCTTCTTGTTAACTCGTAAAGTATCTACAAATGAATAGATTCTTTCCGCATCATACAGCAAAAAATTATCCCCAAAAAACAAGGTGTCTTTTTGTTGTAAAAGTTGAAGCGCTATGGTTGTTTTTCCAACACCATCATTTCCAAGAAAAACCAGACTTTCATTCCCGATAGATATTGCCGAAGCATGCATCAAGTATTTTCCAAATTTGTTCCTTAAAATCCAAAAAACAGGCATTAAAATAAGTTCTCTATACAACTGATGGAACAACATTTCGCTGTAGGAGTAATTTTTTATAAACATTCCTTTAGCAGTTTGTTTGATGGTATTAGGAAAGGGATTAAGAACTTCTCCTTTGATGTCTAATGCATCATTCCCTCTTTTTGAAAATTCGCCCGTAAAGAGTTTATGATTAAATGCTATTTTTTGATGTTCATTATCAAAATAAATACCATTCCCAATTCTGAATTTACTTTTCTTTATGTCTGCTTTCTCATCAAACTGAATAGCAATGTGAATGTTGAAATTTGATTGTTCTTGATCTCTATTTACATAGTTATGTAATGTTCCCTCTACAAAATCTTTAAACTGAGGATTGCTTGACGTTAAAGAGATGGCAACACCATAGATTAAAAATTCACTTGCTGGAACGTTCATGATAATAGAATGTTTACGAACTCTCTTACCGCTCCTTCCCCTCCTTTGCTGTTCAGCCTTAAAATATTAGGAATTGATTGAATTTGATCTACAGCATCACCAGGACATGCTGCGTATCCAACATGGGTAAGCAATTCATAACAATTTACATCATCTCCTATGTAAGCCACTTCACTGAGGTCAATATTTAACTCTTTGCATATTACCAATGCTGCAGCTAATTTTCCACCGTGCTCTTTTCCTTGATACAGGTAGTCAATTTTCAATTTTTGAGCTCTTCTCTCTACAATCTTCGTATTCTCTGATGTAATGATGCCTGTTTTGATATTTGCATTTCTTAACAATTCAAAACCTTTCCCATCTCGAGTATTGAACTTTTTCAATTCATCTCCTTCTTCCGTGTAGTACATTCCTGCATCGGTTAAAACACCATCAACATCACTTAGAAAAAGTTGTATCTCTTTTTTCTCTTTTTTCAAGAGATACTTTTTCATCAGGTATTCTGCATATACCCAATCATCGGGTTCATCTATCTCGGTCATTGTATATTCTGGCATCTCGTAGATGTCTATGGAACCATTTAATCGATTTTCATTAGCCACTATGTTTTTCACCTTATTGATGTACATAGCTCCATTTTCTATCAATGCACCATCAAAATCCTGACGTCTAGGCCTATGATTAAAATCATAGTTCATAGGGTTTCCGTCTTTCTGCCAAAAAAACCTTTTGATATTAGCGCAACTCAACAACGAATCCTTTTCAGATGCCGCTAATTGATCCAATCCTTCATCAATATCTGTTGCCTTCAAAAATGGAGAAGTGGCCTGCAATAGAATCATCGTTGATTCTGGATCTATCTTGGCTGCGCCTATATATTCCAACATGACACTCTCTGTAGACGAAGTGTCCTGAGCGTTGATAGGGTTTCTATCATACACCTCTAGTTTTTCAAAATTCAGAGCGTTTACAGTATCCTTGATTTCAGCACTATCTGTAGCAATCACTATCTTATCCACTTTCACAGCCTGTAGAGCCGCATTCGCTACCCAAAAGACAAGTGGCTTACCGCAAAAACTTTTGATGTTTTTTAAGGGTATTGATTTGCTACCTCCTCTTGCTGGAATGAATACTATGTTCATTGGATCTAGTTAATTTTCTCCTGTTTTCTATATTTAAGTTTGTCTCTTTGAACTTGTTCTATAGGTAATATATCCGCACTTTTATACCTAAGCGCAGCAAAAGTAGCTTTGATATCTCTGGAAAGTTTTCTTAATCCTGTTGGCTCTAAAGAAGCCGCATGGTCAGTTCCTTTCCATGTTCTGTCTTTCGTGAAATGTCTTTCAATCCATGTAGCTCCTAAAGTGTAGGCTGCATTGTCAATGGCTATCCCTAAGTGATGTCCTGAAAACCCAATCGCTTTTACTCGATCTCCATATTCTTTCTTCAAACGAGATATTTCAAGCAAACACACATCTGGAAAAGGAACTGGATAGCCTGAAGTACAAGAATAAACTACCAAGCGATCTTTAGCCTGATTTGTTTCTTCAAAAAACTGTATAATTTCTTTTTCTTCATCCTTACTTGTCATTCCAAAAGACAAATGAACTTCTCCTTGATACTCGTCTCGGAGCACTTTTAACATTTCAAAATTATTATTGCACGCAGAAGGTACTTTAATCAATTCAGGAGTAAGAGAAACAATCTCTTTGGCAGAGGTTACATCCCAAACTGAGGTAGAATATCGGATTCCTAATTCCTCACAATACTCCTTCAATTCTTTGTGCTGATTCACATCAAACTCTAAAAACTCTCTATGCTCTCCATAGGTATTCCCGTAAGAATTTCTTGGGTTCGGGTGGGGTGCATTGTATTGTTCTTCCGTTAAAAGTTCTCTGTTATTTCTCTTTTGAAATTTGGCAACCTCTACATTAGATGCCTTTGCTAATTCTAATAATTCCTTAGCTATTGACATATCTCCTTTGTGATTGCATCCTATTTCTGCAATAATTTTCGGTGTTTCGAATTTCATAGTTTTAATTTGGTAATAATAGTTAATCAAAATGCAGGAAGGTCTATAACTCCATATAATTACTCTCTAACCCTTCAATCATTTATTTTATTTCTCGACTTTACTTAACGCAGAGGCAATGACCTGATGCATATCATAATACTTATACTCTGCTAATCTGCCGCCAAAGATAACATTTTCTGTTTGCTCAGCCTTACGTTTGTACTGTAAATAAATGGAAGAGTTCTTTTCATCATTTACGGGATAGTATGATTCAGATCCTTCCTTCCATTCTTTGGGATATTCTCTGGTGATCAACGTTTTGTGTTGTTTTCCAAACTCAAAATGTTCATGCTCAAAATCTAGACTTCTGTATTCAAGCTTACCAAATTGATAGTCAAAATACTCATCTATCTTTCCTTTAAAGACAATTTGATGTGCTATTTGTTCATACATCTCCCTGTCTTTAAAGAAATCTATTCCTGTTTTTCTTTCAATCCCACCCAATAATCCTTCAACCATCTTATTGCAGCCTCCAATGGGAATTCTTTGGTATTTGTCATTGGAATAATAATTGTCATAGGCAAATTGAACTGGTAATCTTTTAATGATAAAGACAGGTAGTTCTGTTGCTTTTCTGCACCATTGCTTTTCTGTATAGCCTTTAATCAACTTTTCATAAATATCTTTACCAACCAAAGATGTCGCCTGTTCTTCCTGATTTTTAGGCCTTTTAATTCCAGATTCTCTTACCTGTACTTTTATCTTTTTCTTTGCCTCTGCCGCTGATTTTACCTTACATAGTTGGTAAAAGATATTCATATTAAAGGGTAAATTGAAAAGCTCTCCTTCGTAATTGGCCATTGGGGAATTGGCATATTGGTTGAACTCGACAAAGGAGTTTACATAATCCCAAATTTTCTCATTATTCGCACCATATTTGTCTACATTAATTCCTTCCACATCTTCAAAATAAGTATTTC
>JABSPP010000069.1 GCA_013214275.1 Flavobacteriaceae bacterium | reverse complement strand
AACAACGACTTTGAAAATATGGTCATCCCAGTAGGAATCAATGCCACTTCTGGAACTGAAATTATTATTTCAGCAACCTCAACAAACCTTCCAACAGGCATTCATGTGTATTTAGAAGATAAGGACGATAATTCCTTTACTCTTTTAGATGATTCTTCTACCTTTCAAACAACATTCACCAATACTTCAAACGGTGTTGGACGTTTTTTCATTCACACAAAAACTCAACCTTTGAGTACTGATCAAGCTGAATTAAACAATGTTAGTATTTATTTGTCTGATGACAATTCCCTTAGAATCGTTGGAGTTCAACAAGGAGATACTCAGGTACATATTTACAGTATTCTGGGAAAACAAGTTGTAAGTACTTCCTTTGAAGGGGCTGGTGTTAATGATATTATACTTCCTAACCTGAGCATGGGTATTTACATGGTTCAGTTAAAGACCAAAAATGGAAAACTAAACAAAAAAATAATTATCCAACAGTAAAATACCATAGAAGATGAACGACAAGAATGAAAAAAATATTTCTCGTAAAGATGCTTTGAAAAAGATTGGTAATTATGGGAAATATGCAGCGCTGACTGCATTAGGAACTTATATGATTCTCCATCCCAAAAAAGCACAAGCATCCTCTCCAGGTGCTCCCGGAGATGGATTTTGATACAATGACAAATAGCCCTTAGTAAAGGGCTATTTTCTTTTATAGGTGTTATTTTTGTGCAACCCTTCCATGGGGATGGGTTGGCTGAATAAAAATCAATGCTTCAATAAAAGGGAATGGTTAAATATCAAATAGTCCTGTAAGTTTAAATGAGTGAAAGATCACTATGAGTTTAATGATTGTTAAGAAGATGGATAAGAAATCAGCAGTTTGGTTTGAAAGATCTAACCAATATTTAATGCTTGATCCATTTGTGGCCTCTGCTGTAGAACGCATATACAATCAAGAAAATAATGAGGATTTAGCACTTGAACTGATGAACAAACATCATGTACCACGTGAGAAAGCAATGGATTTTATTAGTGATTTGAAAGAAAAATTGGTCTTCCCAAATACAGCACCAAAAAGAGTGGTACAGTCCGACCTTAAGAAGCATGAAATCCCAGACAAATTTGCGTTTACTACATATTATCAAATCCATTCCAAAGTGTTTAAGGTAGAATGTACAACAGAGTTTGAGTACTCATTAACACATCCCAAAATCGCTCATTTAGAAGTCTCAAATGAGTGTGATTTTGATCATACAGCAACCATTTTTAGCAATGGTAAAACGACTCTTTTATATCTTGAAAATGAGCTTACTGGTTCATGGAGTAGAGAGGAGATTCATTATTTTGAAGGAAAATTTTTGATGAAAATAATTGAGTATATATACGAGAAACCCGAAGACAATTGGATGGGAGTTTTTCATGCATCTGCATTAAGCTACAAAAAGGATACAATTCTTTTTTTAGGAGGTTCTGGGAGTGGGAAAAGTACATCTCTCGCCTTGTTACAGGCTCATGGTTTTCATTGTGTAGCCGACGACTTTGTGCCCATTGATAACGATCAATTGGTGCATTCATTCCCTGCTGGAATTTCAATCAAAGAGAACTCTCTCGAGACATTACTCCCTTACTATCCAACATTGAGAAGCGCTGCTGAATATCACTATGAACGCTTAAATAAGACCGTACGTTATATTCCTCCTAAGAATACAGATTACAATACCCGTTATCAGTGCAAGGCTCTGATCTTTATTAAATATGATAAGCATATCGATTTTGAGATCAAACCCATTTCCAATATGGATGCTTTTGAGTATCTAGTTCCAGATTCTTGGATTTCTCAAAACGCAAATAATGTAGCTGTATTTTTAGAATGGTTTTCCTTATTGCCTTGCTATCAACTGAATTATTCCAATAATGAGAAAATGATAGCTAAAGTGGGTAGATTGTTTAAGAATGGACTATAAAGAAACACTATTTTTTATCGGAAAATGTCTCACGATCTCTCAAGATCAAGAATACCTTACTGAAGTTTCCAAAAAAATAAAATCCAACTCAGTAAATTGGGAAACTGTAGTGAAAGTAAGCACGTCTCACTATGTGTTTCCTGCAATTTATTGCAATCTACTTCGTGCTAATTTAGTGTCTTATCTGCCCTCGGATCTCGTATCCCATATGATTTATATTACAGATCTAAATCGAGGGAGAAATAGGCAGATTATTCAGCAAGCAGAACAAATAAATCAACTACTAACAGAAAAAAATATCACTCCAATATTTCTCAAGGGAACAGGAAATATTTTGGGAGGATTATATGTTGACGTTGCTGAACGTATGGTAGGTGATATTGACTTTATTGTAGGCCCAGAGGAGTACGAATTAGCGATAAAGACCTTACTAGACGATGGCTACCACAAAGTGTCTAGTAAATCCAATTTACCAGGCAAACACTACCCAAGGTTGATTAAAGACGGTGCTATTGCTGCAATTGAAATTCACAAAGACTTGGTTAAAACCCCCTACGAACTAGAATTTAACTACGAGATAATTAAACATACGATTTTAAAAGAGCATTCCATATCACTCCTTAGTCTTAATCATCAGTTGTGTCTGTCTATCATTGCTAGGCAAATAAATGATGATGGTCAGTATTATAATACGATCAGTTTAAGAAACGCGTATGATGTTTGGATACTATCCAAGTACACAAACCCTTTGAATACCATAAAAAAACTTGAAGGAATTTTTCATCCTCTAAATAATTTCTTAGCCCTATGCCATGATGTTGTATCTCATAAAATTGACTATCTAGATACTAAAGAGTCCAAAAAATACCTAGCGGTATTTAAAAAAATAGTTCACGACTCAGCGTATAGCTTACAACACCATAAAAAATGGGCAAATAAGCTGAAATGGAAATTGCGTTACCAAATTACGAAGAAGGCTCTGTTAAAAAAAGACTACAGACAATGGTACTGGCGGAGAGTGACAGATAGAGATTGGTTGAAAGGAAAGTTTAGATTAAACGTTTGACCTCTTCAAAATCTAATCCTCCATAGTTACCCGAACTCATTAAAAGAATAGCGTTATTTTGAAGTTCTTGAGAAAATAGAAACTCTTTAAACTCTTTGGGGTTAGTAAAAATATTCAGATGATCCATGTTAAAAGCATTCCTAATTTGATCTTCTGTGACTTCTTCTAACCTTTTCATTTGAACAGCATGGGGTGAATAAAATACCACTGCGGTGTCTGCATCATCCAAGGCTCCTTGATATTCTTTTAAAAAATCAGCATTTAAACTACTGTAAGTGTGCAGTTCCAAGCACGCTAAAAGTATTCTATCACTGTACTGCTCTTTAACTGCTTTTGTAGTTGCTTTTACCTTGCTAGGACTGTGTGCAAAATCTTTGAAAATAACCGTTTGTCTATTTTCTGCGATTTTCTCTAGTCGCTTGCTTGCTCCCTTAAAAGAGGTAATCGCTTCATAAAAATCATCTTCGTCAATTCCTATGTGTTGACAAATCCATTTTGCACCTGCAAGATTTTGAAGATTGTGATGTCCAAAAATCTCCAACGGCATATCACCGTCTGGTGTGTCTATATGTGTGATACCATGATCTATAAAATACTCTGGTGTTGAGTAAGGATATGTTTTAATTGCGTGTTCCGAAGATTCAACAACCTGTTTTGTATAGATATCTTCTTCATTATATACCATAATACCACCATTGATTAGCGAATTTGTAAAAACCCGAAATTGTTCTATGTAGTTTTCAAATGTTGGAAACACATTAATATGATCCCAAGCAATGCCACTGATTAAGGCAATATTGGGTTTGTATAGATGAAATTTTGGTCGCATATCAATGGGAGAACTCAAATATTCATCACCTTCTAAAATGATAAATTCATTTTCTTGAGTTAAATGCACCATCGTATCAAATCCCTCCAATTGAGCACCAACCATATAATCTACCTCTTTGCCATGGTAGTTTAATACGTGCAAAATCATAGAGGTAATTGTTGTTTTACCATGGGAACCACCGATAACAACTCGGGTTTTATCTTTGGATTGTTCATATAAAAATTCAGGATAAGAATAAATCTTTAATCCCAATTCCTGTGCTCTTAGCAATTCAGGATTGTCTTTTTTGGCGTGCATTCCTAAAATGATGATCTCTACATCATTCGTGATTTTTTCTGGAAACCAACCAAATTGTTGTGGAAGTAGCCCATTTCTTTCTAAACGAGATTTTGAAGGATTGTGAATCGCATCATCACTTCCAGAAACCCTATATCCTTTACGATGAAGTGCAATAGCTAGGTTATGCATGGCACTTCCTCCAATTGCAATAAAATGAATATTCATTGTTAATATTTTAATCTTTTGTAGAGAGCAACAAACCAATTACAGAGAAGAATTCAGCAACTGCTCTCTTTTGTACTGTTCCCTTCTAGCACTCCAATAATATGACTACTTGCAACACCATGCTTAAATTGCCTTGGCTTGAATGTAAATGATGTTTGACGATAGGTGGATAAATCCTTACAGCTTTTAAGTCTTACCCTCTTAAACTCATTTTCTAGATATCTAGCTGCTTTTTTAATTCCTTTAACACCCACTTTTCTGCCCTGTATATTATCGGAAGACAATATATATTGGTGTTTTTTTACTGTTACAAGATTCATTTTGTTCGAATGGATTTTCTTAGCATAGTCATTACACAAAAAACAAAGAGGAGTAATAAAGGAATAAGGTAAAACATCTTCATTTTAATGGATGATTAAAAATTCAAAAGTACATAAAAACAGTGATTCAAATACTCAAGTTGTTCAGTGTTATTGAGGAAATGTATCCCTTTAATTTTGTTTGATGATTCCTTGCATGTAAATAACGATTGGTCAAAATCTCTCAACTAGTATTGTTATTTGATCCAAATACTGATTTTTACGTCGCGTTAGGGATAGCAGCGGCATCCTTTTTTGTCCTGATAAGGCAAAAAAGATATAGCGGATAGCGCGACCCGCAGGGGAACGCCCTAAAGTAATATTGCTGGAAATTTTTAAAAATTGATATGCTGATAGGCTCCCAAATCTGGTGTGACAGTTCTAACAACACCAAGGATGTCTAGCGGTACCGATAGGGCAGTATTTAAATTCCCTTGACCAATAGCGTCACTATCTTGACCGATGATAAAATCGTTTAAGGTGACGTCTCTAAAGTGGGAAAATCCATTGATGATAATGTTCTCATAGTAATTTGTATCTGTAAAATCGACTTCAGGAATTTCTGAGAAAGCGGCATTTACATCTTCAAAACGAAACATG
This sequence comes from Flavobacteriaceae bacterium, assembly GCA_013214275.1. Classification (GTDB taxonomy): domain Bacteria; phylum Bacteroidota; class Bacteroidia; order Flavobacteriales; family Flavobacteriaceae; genus Polaribacter. The sequence goes on along the minus strand of JABSPP010000069.1, from coordinate 2,628 downwards.
GTATTGGTGAGTTTGAAATTAAAATCACTCCCGTCTGCTCGGTCGGGAAGAAACTCAATATTGTTGTTACCGTCGATTAGACAGTTGCTAAAGTTGGCCTGTGTTAATGCTCTTGTCTCTATAATTTCCTGTCCGTTTGCGTCTGTATACGTAAAAAAGTTGTTGATTAACACTGCGGGTAGCGCTCGGATACTATTGCTCCAATAGTTGGCAAAGGTAGCGTGTTTGAAATCATAGGATCCTCCAATGATTCCAGCAAAAGAGGCCTCACCTGCACTCCCTATCAACACATTTTCACCAGCAATACTTGATTCTCTAGATAAAATGCCAAAATTTGAATGATTGAAAATCTCTGTGTTTTTTAAGGTCAATGTTGGTGTAATACTTGAAGCTGTAGAATCTACTAAAATGCCGATGATTCCGTTCTTAATTTGTGCGTGTTGAATTTCATTTTCTTTACTGCCTGCTCGCATCCATATAGTGCCCCATTGACCTGGAACGGTACTGAAGGCATTTTCTAAACGATCGCCTTCAAATACAACTTTTTCGTTGAGTGTCCCATTGACTTTTAATGTTGCATCCTTATCAATAATGAGTCCCGAATTATCGTGAAAATGGATCTTAGCACCTGCGTCTATTGCAAGTATTTTATTCGACGGAACTGCTGCATAGCCATAGATTACATAGGGTTTAGTGTTTGTGAAATTCAATTCTGAATCTTCTAAAAAACGTCCTCGGATTGTGGTGGGTTCACCATCTAGCATTAGTGAATCGATACTCATGGTTATGGGGTCTCGGTCTGGATAAATAAATGTTGCATCCTGCACAAGGGTGACCAAATCTACATCTTGCTGGTGTATCCCTGTGTCGAATAAAATGCGATCGGTGTATAAAGGATCTGGGACGGTGTTAACATCAATGGTTGTTTCTACAAAAACAAAAATGCTGTCTTTGGCAAGGATGTCGATGTTCTCAAAAGATTTCCCTGGAATTCCATCTACGTTAAGGCGGTAGTTAGACGTTGCTCCTCTTTCTAGAGCTATTGTAGGAATGGTAATATCTTCGCTGCTGCGATTATATACTCGCAGGTTATAGGTTGCAGATCCAATATTGGTAAAGACAGTATCTAGATATACTGTGTCTTTGGAAAATTCTAAATTCCCAAAACTGGGGATGGTGCTAAAATCTTTTCGGCATGATGAAACCACCCCTACAAGGAAGACAGAAAATAAAACCACCAGATTTTTCATCAATGAAATTTGTGTAAATATAACTTTTAAAAAGGTTGATTATTGCTTTATCAGTTCAATTTCAAAAATCTTACCCCAATTTTTTCCTGTAACGAATAAACGATTCGTATCGGTATCAAAAGCGATTCCATTGAGTACCGCATCATTTCCTATTTTCTGAGATTTTAAAATTTCTTCTCTTAAAGATTGGAGATTGATCAGTCCCTCCACTACTCCATTATTAGGATTAATGATGACGATTAAAGATCTAATGGGCTTTTCGGTAATCCACCTATTGGCATAGAGCTTCCCGTTAACCATTTCAAGCTCGTTGAGCTTGTCAATTTTACCTTTGTCATAGTATGCTTGTATAAAACGTTTTTCCTTTTGTGTTTTTGCATCTAAAAACCAAATTTTATGACTTCCATCTGATTTAATAAGTTCAGAACCATTGTTGGTGAGCCCCCACCCTTCTTTGCTTCTACCATAGGCGAACTCTTTCTCTTGGTTAAAGGTTTCAAGATCATAGATAAATCCCTTTTTCGCCTGCCAAGTTAATGCGTAAATCTTATCATTTAAAATGGTCATTCCTTCACCAAAGTACGTATGCTCTAGCTGAACTCTCTTTAAGACTTCGCCTGTTTTTAAATTGATCTTGCTGATGGTAGATTGGCCTTTTTTTCCGGTACTTTCATAAAGAAAACCATTGTGGTATTCTAAACCTTGTGTAAATGCTTTTGGATCGTGAGGATAAAAATTAATGATTTTGCCTGTGTAAACAGTGGGTTCTATATTTGAAAATATTTCAACCGAGTGATTAATACGCTTACTCTTTCCCTCTCCAAAATAGACCATTGCTGAAATGATTTGTTTTCCTACACCGTGGTCATTGGTGTCTAAGGTAAATGTTCCGTTCTTGGAAGCTACTTCTTTTCCGTTGACAAAAAATAATACCTTTTTGAAGGTCTGACCGATTTCATCATTGATAGACCCGTTAATTTCATCCTCTAGATTGACTTTTGTAGGGGTGTCGATCACAAATCTGTAAGCAGTTTCGCAAGAACTTAACAGAATGACTGTCAGTAGTGTAAATAAAATTTTATGAATAATCTTCATTCTTTAGGTTTTATACAAATAAAATAATTTATTTGCTTGTAAATTCAAAAAAAGAGTTAAATTTGCATCCGCAAACGCTTAGACTCAAGGCGTCTGCTGTCAAAAGAACAAAGCCTTACCAACTTTATTCTTAGTTCATTTAAAAACAAAAGTATTTAAACGTCAGAAAATGAGAAAAGGAATCCACCCAGAGAATTACAGAATGGTAGCATTCAAAGATATGTCTAATGGAGATGTTTTTTTAACGCGTTCCACAGCAAACACAAAGGAGACCCTTGAAGTT